>CAUJJV010000069.1 GCA_963205375.1 Pseudomonadota bacterium | reverse complement strand
TCCGGAGCTTGCATGCCGCTGCGCACCGCCACGTCTTCCCCCAGCACCTCCAGCAGCGCACGAATGTCCTCGCGGCGCTCGCGCAGGGGCGGCACACGGATGGGCAGCACATTGAGGCGATAAAACAGGTCTTCCCGAAACAGGCCTTTGCGCACCAGCGCATGAAGATCGCGCGAGGTGGCTGCAATCACGCGTATATCCACCGGAATGAGCTTGTTGGAGCCCAGCGGCTCCACCTCGCCTTCCTGCAACGCCCGCAGCAACTTGGACTGCAATGCCATGGGCATGTCGCCAATCTCGTCCAGAAAAAGCGTGCCACCGTGCGCCAGCTTGAACTTGCCATCGCGCCCTTTGCGGTCCGCGCCGGTAAATGCACCGGGTGCAAAGCCGAAGAACTCGGACTCCAGCAACGTCTCGGGCACGGCAGCAATGTTCACACTGATGAACGGTCCGCGCGCCCGGCCGGACGCCGCATGGATGGCGTGGGCCAGCAACTCCTTGCCAGTGCCGGTTTCGCCCAGCAGCAGCACGGGACTGGTGGAGAGCGCCGCACGCCGTGCCTGGCGCTTGACCTCGACCGCGGCGGTACTCAGGCCAATGAAGCTGGCAAAGGTGTACTTGGACTGGCGTTGCCCCGCAGGCTGCAGGCGCTGCGAGGCCAGTTCACGCCGCGCATCGTCCAGATCGCGCTGCAGCAAGGCGAATTTTTCAATCAGGGGCTGCAGGGTGGTTTCGGGGTGGTCAAACAGCACGATGCCCAAAGCGCCAATCACCTGCCCCGCTGCATCGCGCAACGGAATGCGGCTGACCACAAAGGTACCAGCCCGGTTGGTCAACAGGTCGATCAGGATGGGCTTGCCGGTTTCCAGCACCTGGTGCATCTGGGTGTTTTGCACCACCCGGGACACCGGGTGCCCGACAAAGTCTTCCTCGCGCTCAAACCCCAGCGCAGGCAGGAAGCGGCGGTACTGGTCGTTGATCCAGACCACCCGGGCCTGCCGGTCCACCAGCATCATGCCTTCGCTGGCGCTGGCGAACAGTTCAAACATGGACCGCGCGGCCAGCTCCAGAATGCTCTGGGCGTCGCGGGGCAGGGTGTCGGGTTTATCCATACATGGATGCTACCAAATTAGTAGCTGGCTACGCACACTGCGTGCGGGCTAGAGGCCAATTTCATTCCTAATGGTTAGGTAAATCCTTGATGGCGGGCCCCGAGAACTGTTTGAACAGGCGTGGTACCACCAGGACTGCGACCACGACCGCCAGCAGCGTGAGCGACATAGGACGCTCCAGAAAGATGGTCCACTTGCCTTCGCCAATGGCGAGGGCATTGCGCATCTGGGCTTCGGCCAAAGGGCCCAGAATCATGCCCACGATGACTGGCGCCGTTGGAAAGTCATAGCGTCGCATCACCACACCCAGCACGCCAATGGCGTACAGCAGCACCAGATCGAAAGCGCTCTGGCGCATGCCGTAGACCCCCACCGTCGCAAAAATGAGGATACCGGCATACAACTGCGGCTTCGGGATCTTGAGCAGCTTCACCCACAACCCCACCATCGGAAGGTTAAGCACCAGCAGCATCACGTTGCCAATGTACAGCGATGCAATCAGCGCCCACACCAGCGAAGAGGAAGTTTCAAACAGCTGCGGTCCCGGCTGGATGCCGTAGTTCTGGAAGGCTCCCAGCAGAATGGCCGCCGTCGTGGAGGTGGGAATCCCCAGTGTGAGCAGCGGCACCAGCGTACCAGTGACAGCCGCGTTGTTGGCAGCTTCAGGCCCGGCAACACCTTCAATAGCGCCTGTGGTTCCAAATTCGCTTTTGTCCCTGGCCAGTTTTTTCTCCAGACCATAGCTCAGGAATGTGGGAATCTCGGTACCACCAGCGGGAATGGTGCCAAACGGAAAACCAAGGACTGTGCCACGCAGCCAGGCCGGCCAGGAGCGGCGCCACTCTTTGCCGGTCATGTGCACCCGGCTCATGGCATTTTGCGATTCGCTGGTCTTGCCCTCGTAAAGTACGGCATACAGTGCTTCAGCCACGGCAAACAGGCCTACCGCCACCAGCACAATCTCAATGCCGTCCAGCAGTTCAGGGACCCCACCGGTATAGCGCACCTGGCCGGTAATCTGGTCCATACCGATCAATCCGGCCGCCAGACCGACAAACAGCGCCGTAATGCCACGCAATGTGCTTTGCCCCAACACCGAACTCACCGTGGTAAGTGCCAGCAGCATCAGGCAAAAATACTCGGGCGGGCCGAGTGTGACGGCAAAGTCAGCCATGACCGGCGCGAACAGCGTCACCAGCACGGTAGCAACACTGCCAGCCACAAAAGAACCGATGGCGGCCGTGGCCAGCGCAGCGCCTGCGCGGCCGCTCTTGGCCATCTTGTTGCCCTCCATGGCGGTCACCATACTTCCGGTTTCGCCCGGGGTATTCAGCAAAATCGACGTTGTGGAGCCGCCGTACATGGCACCGTAGTAGATACCGGCAAAGAAAATCATCGAGGCAGTGACATCCACCTGGCTGGTGATGGGCAACAGCATGGCCACTGCCACGGCTGGCCCGATGCCAGGCAAGACCCCTACCGCCGTGCCGACGGCACAGCCAATAAAAGCCCACAGCAGATTAATGGGGGTGCCGGCCGTGGCGAAGCCTCCCAGCAAGTGGTTCCAGAGTTCCATTCGGGGTCTTTCAGATCAGATCCAGCCAGTGGCTGTGAGGCCCGGCAAATTGATGGCAAGCAGCTTGGTGAACATCCAGTACACCGGCGCCGCAATGGCTGCGCCACTGGCAATATCCACCAGCCAGCTGCGTGGGGACATGTCATGGCGCCCTTCTGCAGTACGCAAACCACGTACTGCCAGGGTAAAGCACAAGGTGCAGCTCAGGATGAAGCCAACACTGGTAATCAGCAAGGCATTGAGCAGCAGGCCGGCCGAGACCCAGACAAAGCCCGGCCAATGTCCGTCTTCTGCCCCGGAAGGAGGCTCCATGCCCCGGAATCCTCCGCTGCGCGCTTCGCGAATGACCCAGCCACCGCACAGCACCAGAACGGCACTGACCACCCAGGGCAGGAAGTTGGGCCCTACGCCGGCATAGCCGGCGTCCGACGGGATGCCATAGGCCCCCGCCCCCAGACCCAGCCCCAGGGCCAGCACGCCCAACCCGACCAGGGTCTGGCGCTTTTGTCGGCCGGCGTTGGACATCACAGCATTCCGGAAAGGTGCATGATGCCGCGCAGGCTGGCGAAGTCGCTGCCCACGAAATCGTCAAAGGCCTTGCCGGTGAGCAGCGCGGGAGTCCAGGCATTTTTTTCCATGGAATTTTTCCAGGATTTGCTCTGGGTCGCCTTGATGACTTTTTCAGTCAACTCCGCACGTTGCGCCGGAGTGATGCCGGCCGCGCCAAACACGCCACGCCAGTTGCCCAGCACGACATCAAAGCCTTGCTCTTTCATGGTGGGCACGTCGATGCCGGGCAAACGCTTATCGGACGTCACGCCAATGGGGCGCATCTTGCCGGACTTGATGTATTCAGCAAACTCGCTGTAGCCACTGCCTCCGACAGACACGTTGCCACCCAGGATGGCCGCCGTGGCTTCGCCGCCGCCGCGGAAGGCGACATAGTTCACTTTCTTGGGGTCCACATTGACCTTGGTGGCCAGCATGGAAGCGCAGATATGCTCCGTAGAGCCGCGAGAACCGCCGCCCCACTTGACACTGCCAGGATCCTTTTGCATGGCAGCCACCACATCCTTCATGCTCTTGAAGGGCGAGTTGGCGGGTACCACAAACACGTTGTACTCGCTGGTCAGGCGTGCAATCGGGGTCAGCTTGTCCAGCGACACCTGCGGCTTGCCAGTAATGATGCCGCCCACCATCACGGCGCCCATCACCATCAGCGCATTGGGATCACCTTTGCTGGCGTTGTAAAACTGGGCCAGACCAATGACACCGGCAGCACCACCCTTGTTTTCATACTGAACGGTGTCAACCACCTTGGCATCGACCAGGGCTGCGCCAAAGGCACGTCCGGTGCCATCCCAGCCACCACCCGGGTTGGCAGGAATCATCATCTTGAGGTTGCTGGCTGCCAGAGCGCTCAGCGGCAGGCTACCGGTAGCGGCCAACGCGGCCAGGGACTTCAGGAATACATCACGACGCATAAGATTTCTCCTCGGGTTGAAAACCACCCTATGATGCGGCGGCCGTCTGTCATTCACCTGTCCAGTTTCCTAGGGATAACCCTCAGACACACCATGCACCTGCTTCTCGTCGAAGACGATCTGGCACTCCAGTCCACCTTGCAGCGCAGCCTCAGGCGCAGCGGCATGCGGGTGGAAGTCTGTGGCGACGGCGCACAGGCGCTGCTGCACTGGCAAAGCCTGCGGCCGGACGTGGTGGTGCTGGACCTGAGTCTGCCGGACATGGACGGGCTGGAAGTTCTGGGCAGCGCACGCCGATCGGGCCTGGACACGCCGGTACTGATCCTCACAGCACGCGGCACCGTGGGCGACAAGATTCTGGGCCTGAACGCAGGAGCCGATGACTATCTGCCCAAACCCTTCGATCTGGACGAGCTTGAGGCCAGGGTACGTGCATTGCACCGCCGCCGCGCAAGCCAGCCCCGTTCGCTGGCAGATGAGTCCCTGCGCGTAGGCCCCCTGCGATTTGAACCGGCCAGTGGTGCCATGTACCTGCGCCAGGACATTCTGGACCTGACACCGCGTGAACTCGCCCTGCTACGCGCATTGATGACCAAGCCGGGCCATGCTGTGGCCAAGGAACGCCTGTTTGAAGTGGTATTCCCGGGTGAGGACCACGTGCAGTACGAGGCCATCGAAGTCGTGGTGTACCGGCTGCGCAAGAAGCTGGCCGATACCGGGATCACACTCATGACGTTGCGTGGCCTGGGCTACCTGCTGAAGTCCGATGCCTGACATGCCGGCCACAGGACGCCAGATTTCTCTGCGACGCCAGTTGCTCATTGGCATTCTGCTGCCGATTGCGCTGTTCATTGTGGTGGATACGGTCAGCCTGTACCGACAGGCGCTGGAGGCGGTGAATATCGCCTACGACCGCACACTACTGGCTTCGGCCAAGGCCATTGGCGAATTGCTGGAAGTCGAAGGTGAGGGAGACACGGCACGCATCCGGGCCCAAGTGCCTTATTCCGCCCTGGAGGCGTTTGAAGCCGACAACCGCAGTCGCATGAGCTACCGCATCGCCGATGCCCGGGGGCAATGGATTGATGGTGCCCAGGACCTGCCGGCCTGGACCGGCACCCTTCCCAACCAGGGACCTTACGCAGCCCTGGTGGACTTTTACGATGACCAGTTCCGTGGTGACCCGGTGCGCGTAGCCGTCCTGCTGCAGCCGGTAGCGACGGGCAGTGGCCGTGCCATGGCCACCATCCAGGTGGCCGAAACGCTGGAACTGCGACGCACGCTGGCGCGTCAAATTCTGCGTGACACCCTGCTGCGCCAGGCGATCCTGATCGGTGTCATTCTTGCAGTCGTGCTGGTGGTGGTTCAGCGCGTCACCCGCCCAGTGCGCAGACTCAGCGATAACCTGCATAAACGCACCGAGGATGACCTCACACCAATCGACTCTCCGGACCTGCCGCGCGAAATGCAACCGCTGACCGAAGCCACCAACCAGGTAATGGCAAGGCTGCAACACCTGCTCGACCACCAGAAGCGGTTTGTGCGGGATGCGGCACACCAGTTGCGTACGCCGCTGGCGGTACTCAAGGTGCAAGTGCAATCGGCCCGACGCGGCGACATGGAACCGGCGGAAGCATTGCGCGACATCGAGGTGACTGTAGACCGTGCAACCACGCTGGCCAACCAGATGCTCTCCCTGGCAAAAGTGGAGCAGTTGCGGCAGCAGCAGGACTTTGCCGCGCTGGAGTGGGCTGAAGTGGTGCGCACGCTGGCACTGGACCTGTCTGCCCTGATCGCAGAGAAAGACATCGATTTCGAACTGCACACCGAGCCGTGCACGGTCCATGCCCATGACTGGATGCTGCGCGAAATGGTGCGCAATCTACTGCACAACGCCATCCGCCATACGCCGGAGCACGGACTGCTGAGTGTGCGTATTGCCCCGATGGACGGCATGGCGCAATTGACCATTGCCGACTCGGGGAGTGGCATTGCAGACGCCCTGCGCATGCGACTGTTCCAGCCGTTCGCCTCCGGCAACACGCGCTCCGGTACCGGGCTGGGTCTGACAATTGCACGCGAAATTATCCTATCGCTCCGTGGCAGCATCCAGCTCAACAACCAGACCCGCGATGGGCAGGTTATCGGACTGAACGCCATTGTCCGCCTGCCACTGGCAGCCCTCCCTTCCGTCTGAATGGACTCCATGGAAAAAATCCGTATCGACAAGTGGCTGTGGGCCGCACGCTTCTTCAAAACCCGATCCCTGGCCACCGACGAAGTGCAGCGCGGCCGCGTGCAGATGGAACAGCGCGACATCAAACCGTCGCGCGAGGTACAGGTGGGCGATACCGTGACGCTGTGGCAGGGCCAGGTCCAACGCACGGTGGTGGTCAAGGGCATCAGCGGGCAGCGCGGTTCCGCTCCGGTGGCACAGCAGCTCTACGACGAAACAGCCGAGAGTCTGACCAAACGGGCGCAGGAAGCCGAACGCCGGCGACTCAGCCCGGAGCCCGCCGCATCCATCGAACACGGCCGCCCCACCAAGCGTGACCGGCGGAATCTGGAAAAGGGATGGAACGACCGCTGGAGCGCGTCACTGGACTGAGCAAGAAGCAAACCTGGAAATAGAAAAAGCCCGAGGGTTACTCGGGCTTTTTGCATTTGGCGGAAACGGAGTCCGTATCCGTCGAACTTCAAACCGTATCAAGCCGCATCAATCATCCAATGCATATGGCTGCTAACCCTCATGGATTGGTGCAACTAGCGATTCAACTTGATTTATGCCGTCGCATCCAATATCATTCAGGCTTAAACCCTTTGGGGGGTTGTATGGAGGGTAGAGAATGCCACGCATCGCTAAAGAGTTGGGACCGCTGGACATTAAGCAGGCAAAGTTGCAATTGCCTGGTTATCACGCGGTAGGCGGCGTGGC
>CAUJJV010000068.1 GCA_963205375.1 Pseudomonadota bacterium | reverse complement strand
CTGGGGGACAACACGCGTGTTTCCAAGAACAGTCTGCGCGTGCACGCCATGGGCGAAGTGGACGAACTCAACTCGCATATCGGCGTGCTGCTGTGCGAAGACATGCCGGCCGAGGTGCGTACGCAGCTGGTCGATATCCAGCACCAGCTGTTCAACCTGGGGGGTGAGCTGTCCATTCCCGGCTTTGAGCTGCTCAAGCCCGAGGCGGTGCTGGCGCTGGATGAAGCCCTGGAGCAACACAACGAGTCCCTGCCCCGACTGCAGGAATTCATCCTGCCGGCCGGCACCCGTGCCGCTGCGCTGGCCCATGTGTGCCGCACCGTCGCCCGGCGCGCCGAACGCGCGGTGGTGGCCCTGGGCAATGAAGAGGCCCTCAAGGAAACACCGCGCCAGTACCTCAACCGCCTGTCGGACCTGATGTTCGTGCTGTCCCGGGTGCTCAACCGCTACCGCACGGACGGCACGGTGGGCGACGACGTCTACTGGAAAAGCACACGCCTGCAACAAGGGGAGTAGCCATGCAGCAGCGACGTACATTCCTGTCCCACACGGGGCAATGGCTGCTGGGTGCTGCGTCGCTGCACGGATGGGCAGGTCCTGCCGGAGCCCAGGCCCGGCAGCGGGTGGCTATCGCCGTGCCCGGCCCGGGCAATCTGCTGTTTTTGCCGATCACTCTGGCAGGCAAGCTGGGAATGGACCGCGCCGAAGGCATTGAGCTGGACATCCGCTATGTGGGTGGGGGGCCGCAGGCCTACCGCGACATGCTGGAGCGCAACACCGATTTTGCCGCGGGAGGTCTGGCTGCCCTGGCACTGCAGAAACTCAGCGGCAAGCCGGTGGTGGGCATTGTGCCGACCACACGCGTCCCGGCCTATACCCTGCTGGTGCGCATGGACCTCAAAGGCAAGGTCAAGTCCATCCAGGACCTGGATGGCAAGGTGGTGGGCGTCAAGGGCCATGTGCCCGGCGGGCGGTCTACATCGCAGTTGTTTGCCGAATATGTGATGGCCCGCGGCGCGGGTAGCCAGGCCGATGCCGTGAACTATGTTTCCGTGGGGCAGAACTACGACAACCAGCATGCCGCTTTGGCGTCTGGCACCGTGGATGCCATCATGGGCGATGAACCGTTTGCCACCCGACTGGTCAAGGAAAAGGTCGCTTTTGTTCTGGCGGATTACCACGACCTGGAGACCACCCGCCAGCAGATGGGCGGACTGTTTCTCAATGGCAGTGTGGCGACCCGGGACGATGTGATCGCCAGCCGACCGGAGCTGGTGGAAAAGGTGGTCCGCACCATCACCCGCACGCTGGTCTGGATCAACAGCCATACCGCCAGGGACATGGTCGATGCCCTGGGGTTGCAGGATCCGAAGGAGCAGGCTGCCTTGTTCGATGTGCTCAAGGTACAAAAGCGCATCTATTCGCCCGACGGCCTGATTTCCGACAGCCAGGTGGCCAGCGTCACCCGCTTTCTGCACGCCACGGAGCACACGCCAGCCGCCCGGGCGTTTGATGTGAAGACCCTCATCAACGCCCGATGGGCAGGGTCGGCGCCCTGACGGCTGGCAGACCATGGCAGAACCCTCGCGCAGCAACGTCTCGACCCTCTCCGGGTTCTCGTCATTCCTGACCGATGCGCCCCGGCGCAGCCTTCGGCGCCAGCTGACATGGCGTCTGTTCGGCGTGTTCCTGCTGGTAGCGTTGCTGGGCAGCGCGACCCTGTTTGTGCTGTACCAAAGCCTGATGGTGCGCACCCAGCGCGACGCTGCAGACGATGCCCTGCGGTATGTGGCCAGCAGTTACCAGCGCCAGCGTGCCGCGTGGGAGCGTGACGCGACCGAGTTGAAGACGCAGATTGATTTCATGCGGGTGTTTGGCGACGGTCGCACCGACAGCTGGTTGCGCTTGCGCGCCTATTTTGCAACGCTGGAAGGCAAGGTGGGCAAGTTCCCGGCCGGCGTAGTCCTGCGCAGGGATGGAACGCAGGCCCTGGCCTTCGGCAATGACAGTGCGGTACTGGCGGCCAGGCTGCAGCGGCAGACCGTGGCGCCGGCCTGGATGACCGGTGAGGGCAACCGCACGGTGTACCTGGTGCAGAGCGTGCCACTGTGGCAGGGCCGGGAGGGCACCGGACGCATGCTGCTGCTGCTGCCGATCGATGCGGGCGCGCTGGGCAACATGGCGTCGCGTGACCTGCACCTTTTTCTTGTGCTGGACAACACGGTACTGGCCAGCAACGCGGGCTCGGTGGACATCGGGCGCAAACTCAATGCCGGCTTCTCCGGCCGCCTCACCGAGCAGGGTCGCACGGTGGAGCAGCGGGTGTTTCCGTTGCTGCACGACCAGCCGGGGTCGCCGACCCTGGTGATGCAGCAGGAGGTGCGCCAGCCCCTGTCCCTGCCGATTCTTCTGGCAGGCAGTACCACCTTGCTGGGCATGCTGACCCTGGTGCTGTGGCTGGTGATCGGGCGCTGGACCTCGCAGCTGACGCACCGTGTGGGTGAGCTTTCGCGGGCGTCCATGCTGTTTGCAGAAGAGCACGCCATGGGCCCGCTGGTGCGCGAGGCGCTGGACAGTGCGCAATCCCGGCCCGACGAGGTGGGGGGCGTAGCCCAGGCCAGCCGCGAACTGATGGAAAGTGTGCTGGTGCATGACCGGGAACACTTTGCCTACCTGCAAACGCTCGATATCCTGGAAGAAGGGGTGGTGGAAATTGCGGCAGACGGCAGCTACCTGCGCGCCAGTCCGGGCTGGACGCGCCTGGCGGGGACCGCACGCAGCCACGGCGGCAGTCTGTTCGAGAGCTTCCATCCCGATGATGTGGGCGATTTCAAGTTGCACTTTGCGCAGCTGTTCTCCGGCGAAAAGACCAGCCTGCGTGGCCGCATCCGCTTGCGGCGTACCGATGGCAAGGACGTGTGGGTGGAATACCGCTTTGTGGTCAGCGAGCTCGGTGCCATGGCGGTGCGCAGTGTGCGTGGTGTGCTGCGCGACATCACGCAAAGCTACCTGATGGAAAAGCACGTGACGCACATGGCCCTGCACGATGCGCTCACCGGCCTGCCCAACCGCGTGCTGCTGGAGGACCGCTGCAAGATTGCCCTGCGCAGTGCCGAGCGCACCGGAAGCCGGGTGGCACTGGGTTTCATGGACCTGGACCATTTCAAGCATGTCAACGACCAGTTTGGCCACAAGGCGGGGGACGAGATGCTGCTGTACCTGTCCAACGCACTGCGCGGCTGCCTGCGCTCGGGCGACACGCTGGCGCGCTGGGGTGGCGACGAGTTCGTCGTGCTGCTGACCGACCTGACCGGGCAAGAGGGCGCACGCGAGGCCATTGCCAAGATGGTGTCCACCTGCCAGCAGCCCATCATGGTGGACGGCAATGTCTTCAATTCCACCTTCAGCATGGGCGTGGCCATGTACCCCGACGATGCCAGCACCGTCGATGCCCTGCTGTCCCAGGCCGACCGCGCCATGTTCTCGGCCAAGGAGCAGGGGCGCAACACCATCCGCTTTTTTTCCGACATCACCAATGTGGACGAAGACCGCAAATCGGTCTATATCCAGCAGCGGCTGGCCGCGGCCATCAAGGACCACAAGATCCAGACCTGGTTCCAGCCCATCGTCGATGTGCACACCCGCCGCGTGGTGAGTTGCGAGGCGCTGGCCCGCTGGTACGACGAAAGCTACGGCTGGGTGTCGCCTGCCACGTTCATCCCGATGGCCGAGAGCATGGGTCTGATCCGCGAAGTGGGTCAGCAGGTCTGGCTCCAGGCGGTGGAGGCCCTGCACCGCTGGCGCGAGGCGGGCATGGACATGCGCATCTCGGTCAATGTGTCGCGCCGCCAGCTGTTTACCCCCACCTTTACCGCGGATCTGCTGGCCGACCTGGACCGGCTGGCGATACCGGTGTCGGTGATCGACCTGGAGATCACCGAGAGTGTGGCCATGGAAGACGCCGAGTTCACCGCCAAGCGGCTGCTGGAGTTGACCGAAGCCGGTTTTGGCATCGCGATTGACGACTTTGGTACCGGCTACTCCTCGCTTTCGCAGTTGCACGACATGCCGGCCACCAAGATCAAGATCGATATTTCGTTTGTGCGCCGTGCCCATAGTGGGCAGGGGGCGCAGCTGATCCAGGCGATTGTCAATATTGCCGGCGCCTTCCGGCTCCAGACGGTGGCCGAAGGGGTGGAGAGCGAGGACATCGCCGATGCGCTACAAGGCTTTGGTGTGGACCTGCTGCAGGGTTACCACTTTGGCAAGCCCATGCCGCTGACCGAGTTCGAGCACTTTCTCTCGAGCCGCTTCATCGGCAACAGCAAGCTCTAGCGGGCCCTGGCGGGCAGCACCTGGCCGCGGCATTCGCCAAAGCCCACGCGTGCTGCGCCGGGTTTCTCGCACCAACCGCGCAGGACCACGGTGTCGCCGTCCTGTAAAAAGGTACGTGTCTCACCAGTGCCTGCCAGCGTGATGGGCTGGGTGCCGCCCCGGCTCAGTTCCACCATGGCACCGGCCTCAGCGGGTGTGGGGCCAGAAATCGTGCCGGTGCCCAGCAGGTCGCCGGGCTGCAGGTTGCAACCGCCCACCGTGTGCTGGGTGACCATCTGGGCGATGGTCCAGTACTGGTGGTGGAAATTGGTGCGTGAGACTTCCGCGGGTGCCAGGCCACGTGCGCGGTGTTCCGCCGATTCAATGCCCACGGTCAGCTGCACATCCACACCGCCCGCTGCGCGGTTGGCCGCGCCGTCCAGGTAGGCCAGTGGCTGCGGTTCGGGTGCAGGGCGTTCCACGGCAGGCACCCGGTAGGGCGCCAGCGCTTCCATGGTGACGATCCACGGCGAAATGCTGGTGCAGAAGTTCTTGCCCAGGAATGGGCCTAGTGGGTTCATCTCCCAGAACTGGTGGTCGCGTGCTGACCAGTCGTTGAGCAGGCACATGCCGAAGATGTGGTCCTCGGCTTCGCCCAGAGGCACAGGTTCGCCCAGCGCATTGCCGGTGCCGATGAAGAAGCCCATTTCCAGCTCGTAGTCCAGGCGCGCGCAGGCGCCGTACACCGGCGCTTTGGCGCCCGGTGGCATGGCCTGTCCGTGCGGGCGGTGAAACGCGGTGCCGCTCATCACCACGCTCGATGCCCGGCCATGGTAGGCAATGGGCAGCCACTGGAAGTTGGGGGTCAGCGGATCGTCCGGGCGGATGACCTTGCCGACGTTGCTGGCGTGGTGGATGGAGGTGTAGAAATCGGTGTAGTTGGCCACGCGCGCGGGCAGCGTGAATTCGGCGTCAAACTGTGCCACCAGGCAGGTGCGCAGGGCGTCCACCTTCGGGCCAGTGGCGCTGCTGTGCAGCAGGTCGAACAGCCCGTGGCGCAGCGCCCGCCAGGCGCTGGGGCCTTCGGCAAAGAAATGGTTGAGCGTGGGTTCGGCCGCTGCCGCCAGGGCCTGTGCACCCAGGCCGTCGAGCACACCGGCCGCCTGTGCTGCAGCCAGGTCGATGATCTGGTCGCCAATGGCCACACCGCCGCGAAACGCCGCGTGGCTGCCGGCGCGCCGGAACACCGCCAGCGGCAGGTTCTGGATGGGGAAGTCGGCGCCGGTGGCCTGGGCGGAAGCCACCCAGCTGGTGGCCTGCGGGTCGTGGGTGGGATTCAGTGTGGGCATGATTGCTCCTGATTTAATAGCGCACTACGCCCATTCAACGAGGGCTAGAGGCCAATTTGATTGACAAATCTCAGCGGGATGCCATCAGCGCGTCGTCAAAAATGGCCACCGCGCGGGTCCAGCCGGCCGAGGCGCCGCGGATCTTGTGCGGAAAGCAGCTGATGAAAAAACCGGTCGGCGGCAGGGCTTCCAGGTTGTGCAGTTTTTCAAGGTGGCAGTAGCCGATGTCGCGCCCGGCCTTGTGGCCTTCCCAGATCAGCGAGGCGTCGTGGCTCTGGCCGTACTTCTGGGCGGTGTGCACAAAGGGGGCGTCCCAGCTCCAGGCGTCGGTGCCGGTCAGGCGTACGCCGCGCTCCAGCAGGTACATGGTGGCTTCGTAGCCCATGCCGCAGCCGGCGGCCACGTAATCGGGGTGGCCGTAGCGCGATCCGGCCCGCGTGTTGACCACCACGATTTCCAGTGGGGTCAATGTGTGGCCGATGCGCTGGAGTTCTGCCTCGACGTCGGCCGCGGTGACCACATAGCCGTCGGCAAAGTGGCGGAAGTCCAGCTTCACGCCGGGCTGGAAACACCATTCGAGCGGAACTTCGTGGATGGCGATGGCGGGTTTCTTTTCGCCATTCTTTGCGTCCATGGTGCTGTGAAAATGGTAGGGCGCATCCAGGTGGGTGCCGTTGTGGGTGGAGAGCTGCACCATCTCCACCGCCCAGCCCTCGCCATCGGGCAGGTCCTCTTTCTTCAGGCCGGGAAAGAAGGGTTCGATCTGGGTGAAGGTGTTTTCGTGCGTGAAGTACTCGATCTTGGGTGCAAAAGCTGGCGGATCGCTCAGCACATCGTTTTCCAGAAAGATGGAAAGGTCTACAAAAGTACGGGCCATGGGTGCTCCTGGGGCATGGGGTGGGTATTCAATGGCGCTGCCATTTCAAAAACTGGTGTTCCAGCAGGGCCAGCAGCGCATTGCTGACAAAGCCGATCGCGCCCAGCAGCACGATGCCGGCAAACAGTTCGCTGGCGCGAAACGATCGGGCCGCCAGCAGGATGGCCTGGCCGAGTCCCGATTGCGAGGCAATCATTTCGCCGACCACGGCCACGATGAGCGAGACCGTCATCGACAGGCGCATGCCCGCCAGGATGTCGGGCAGGGCGTTGGGCAGGCCGATCTTGAATACAAAGGCCGTACGTGACAGCTGCAGCGCGGTCGCCACCTCGCGCAGGCGCACATGGACCGATGCCAGGCCGTGCACGGTGGCCAGCAGCACCGGCCACATGGCGCCAAACGCCACCACGGACAGCACCATGCCGCCACTCAGCCCAAAGAGCGAAATCGCCAGGGGCATGACCGCCGATGCCGGCAGCGGGCGCAGGAATTCCAGCGTCGGTGCAATCCAGGCGCGTGCGGTGGCAGATGCGCCAATCAGCGCACCCAGTGCAGTCCCGATCGCCGAGGCCAGCAGCCAGCCCAGCAGCATGCGCACCACCGTGTCCCAGGTAAACCCGGCCAGTTCGCCGGTGGACAGGCCCTGCACCAGGCTCTCCAGCGTGGCCTCGGGGGTGGGCAGAAACACCTTGCTGACCCACTGCAGATGGCTGGCCAGCCACCACAGCGCCAGCAGGCAAACCAGTACGGCCACCGACTCGGTAGTGGCGCGGCCGCGAGTGCTGCTCTGGAGCACGGCGCTGCTCATGGCGCGACTCCGGTGCGCGGTTCGCCCATGCGGTGGGCGATGGCGCGCTGCAGCCGCAGGGTGAGCGCGTTGATGGCAAAGCCCACCACGCCAATCCAGGCCAGCCAGGCCAGCATCAGGTCCGGTGCCAGACTCTGCTGCGCAATCATCATGGCGTAGCCCATGCCACTTGGGTTGGCAGCGATCTCCACGGTGACGGCCACCACCAGCGCAAACGACACACCCAGGCGCAGCGCAATGAACAGCCGCGGCACCATGGCCGGTAGCACGATTTGCGTGGTGCGTGCCCAGGCGCTCAGGCCCAGCGCGTGGGCCACTTCCAGCAGCTGCGGCTCCACCTGGCGTGCAGCGGCCTGGGTCAGGATGAGCAGGGGCCAGAACGTGGCAAAGGCCACCACGCTGATTTCCATGCGGTAGCCAAAGCCAAACACCAGCATCGCCAGCGGAATCAGGGCCACCGAGGGCACGGGGCGCAGCACCTCGATGCTGAGGAACCCCATGGCCGCGGCGCGGCGCGACAGGCCCAGCACCAGGCCCAGAGTGACACCCAGCGCGGCGCCCAGCAACAGGCCCAGTGCCGCACTGGAGAGGGTGAAGGCCGTGGCCTGCAGCACCGAGTCGTCACCACTGGCGCTCAGGGCCTTGCCGAAGGCCAGCAGGGCTTGGGAGGGCGGTGCCAGCGCATCGCTGCCGGGCACCAGCCAGCGTGCTGCAGCTTCCAGCAGCGCGAGCAACAGCAGGGGAAAAACCCAGGGACGCATCAGTGGTGTCCCAGAAATCCGTACAGCTCGCGACGCAGGCGCAGGAATTCGGGGTGCTCCTTGGTCAGCAACTGGTCGCGCGGGCGCGCAATCTTGACCTCCACCATGGCGGCCAGGCTGGGCTTGTCCGCGGTGGGGTTGGCGCGCAGCGCGATGACGCGGTCGCTGAGGTAAATGGCTTCTTCGAGGTCGTGGGTGACAAACAGCACGGTCAATCCGGTGCTGCGCACCAGGCGCGACACTTCATCCTGCAGGCTCTCACGGGTCATGGCATCGAGCGCACCAAAGGGCTCGTCCATCATCATCAGCTCCGGCTCCTGCGCGAGGCAGCGCGCGATCTGCACCCGCTGCTGCATGCCGCCGGAGAGCTGTGCCGGAAATTTGGTGGCGTGCGCGCCCAAGCCCACGGTGTCGAGCACCTTGGCGATGCGGTCCGGACGCTGCTGCGCAGGCACGCCGGCTGCTTCAAGCGCCAGGCTGATGTTGCCCGCCACGGTGCGCCAGGGCAGCAGTGCACGGCCATAGTCCTGAAACACAAACGCCACTTCGCGCGACGGGCCGGTGATGGGCTTGCCGTGGCGCAATGCGGCACCGCCACTGGGCTGAAGAAATCCGGCCGCCGCACGCAGGAGCGTGGTCTTGCCGCAACCGGAAGGGCCAATGATGCAGACGAATTCGCCGCGTGCCACCTCGAACGAGGTGGGCGAGAGTATTTCGCGGCCGCCCAGGTGGATGCCCACCTGGTCGAACCGCAGCAGGGGCGATTCACTCACAGGGGCCGGCTCACTTGAAGATCAGTTTGGAGACTGCAGGCTCGGTCCGGAGCATCTCCTGGTCTTTCATCAGGCCCACCCAGTAGGTCAGCTGCTTCTCGGTCACCACCGGGCCAGGGGGGCTGATCTGCGCCTTGGCCAGCACTTCGGGCGGCAGCTTGATGTATTTGCCGATGGCGGCGCGGACCTTGGCGTTGTTGGCCGGCTTGGCCATGAAGGCAGCGCCTTCGACCACGGCGTCGCGGAACGCACGGGCTGCCGCTGCATTTCTCTCGGCCCATTCCCGCTTGGCGGTGTGGATGATGGTCGGGTTTCCTTCGGGCAGGAACGTCGAGTAGTAGGACACCACATAGCCCACACCGCTGTCGGTGATGCGGCCCATGAACGGGTCGGCGGTCACCACGGCATCGACCGAGCCGCCGCGCAGCAGGTCACCGTGCTGCGGGAAGGAGGCTTCCACAAAGTTGACTTTTTTGTGGTCCACCTTGTTGTCCTTCAGCCAGGCACGGAAGGTCACGTGCAGGAAGGCACCCAGGCCGGGTACGCCAATCTTCTTGCCGATGCAGTCCTGTGGCGTCTTGATGCCCGAGCCCGCGCGCGCCACCAGACCAAAGCCGGTGATGGTCTTGGACGTCACGCCACCGCCAGCAATCACCACATGGTCCAGACCGCCATCGACGGACTGCAGAAACACCGACGGTGTGGGCCCGCCGATCTGTAGCGAATCCGACTGGATGGCTGCAGGAATGGTGGAGTTCAACGGAATGAACTTGAGTTCCACATCGAGATTGCGTTTCTTGAAATAGCCTTCCTCCGCAGCGACAAACACCGAGGTGAAATCGGTCACCGCGGTGTAGCCAAAGACGATCTTGGTGGACTGGGCCCACGCGGGCAGCGTGGTGGCCAGGCCGGCAGCGGCCAGGCTGGAGAGGGCGGTACGGCGTTTCATGGGAGGCTCCTTCGTTGTTTGAGTGGGGTGACTTTGGGGCGGGGATCGCACTGCGCAATGGCCGCACGCATGCCGCCAGCAATGAAATGGACCAGCATGGTTTGCGCCGCGGGGTCGCCCGGGCGGCTCTGGTTGTTGGACAGGCGCTGCACCCGGGTGTCGCTGAGGTGGTGCATCAGGGCGCCGAGTGCAAACTGGTAACACCAGGCCATCTGCCCGCGCGTCGCCTGCGCAAAGATGCGGTGCAGTGCGTCGATGAATGCATTGGCCAGCGGGTCGAAATAGACCCGCAGCACCCGGTCGGTGACTTCGGTGGCGTAGAACAGTTCGCGTGCCACGAGCAGTGCGTAGTATTCGCCTTCGGCACTGGCCCGCATGCGCAGCACCGGCCCCACGAAGGCCCGGATGATGCGCTCCAGCCGCGCGGCGTTGGCCGGGCCGGTTTCCGCATCGCGCAGCTCCTGCATCCGCTCTTCGATGGTGGCATTCCAGTGGGCGAAGATAGCCTCGAACAGCTCATGCTTCTGGCCATAGTAGTAGCTCACCAGGGCCAGAGGTACATCGGCTTCCTCGGCAATCTGGCGGATGGTCACGGCGTGGTAACCCGACTGTGCAAACAGCTTTTCGGCGGCCAGCAAAATAGCGGCTTTGCGGTCGAGCCGCACCTCTACCGCCGGTGCGGCGCTGGAGGTTTTGCGTTGCGTCTTGCGCAGGGGTCTGGATGCCATGCAATGCATTGAACGCTTGTCCAAAATAATTGAACATTCGTACAAACCCTGAGCGCAAAGCCCACCGGCACAAGGCAAGTCTTGCTACGCTTGCAGGATGCGCCATCCTCCCTTTACTCCCCAGATCCGTCTGTACCAGAACTGGCTGCGCGAGCAGCGTGGCCTGACGTTTGATTCCTACGACGCGTTGTGGCGCTGGTCCACGACCGAGCTCGATGCCTTCTGGCAAAGCATCTGGGATTACTTCGAACTGCGCTCACCCACGCCGCACCGTGCGGCGCTTACGGTCAACCGCATGCCGGGGGCGCAGTGGTTTCCCGGAGCGCAGGTGAACTATGCGCGCCAGGTGCTACGCCATGTCGGCGCGGCCCATGCGGCCGGATTTCCGGCACTGATCAGCCACAACGAACAGAGCCTGGCTGAGGGAGCACAGGCGCAGGAAATCAGCTGGCCTGAACTGCGTCGCCGGGTGGCATCGCTGGCGTTGCACCTCAAGGCCCAGGGGCTGCAACCCGGCGACCGGGTGGCCGCCTACCTGCCCAATATTCCCGAGGCCATGGTGGCGTTTCTGGCGGTGGTCAGCCTGGGCGGCGTGTGGAGCATTTGTGCGCCGGACATGGGGACCAACGCGGTGCTGGACCGGTTCACCCAGATCAAGCCCACGGTGCTGATCGCCTGCGACGGCGTGCGCTTTGGAGGCAAGGACTTTGACCGCCGCGCCGTGGTGTCCGAATTGTGCGACGCGCTGCCCAGCGTGCGCCATGTGCTGCTGCATGACAACCTGGGGTTGCCTGGAATTGCTATCAAATCAGGAGCTACTTGCGCAGATTTTACGGGGGCTTGCGCCCGAAATGGTGCAGAAGTCGAGGGCTTTGAGTCGCTCTGGCTGCCGTTTGACCACCCCCTGTGGATTGTCTATTCCAGTGGCACCACCGGCCTGCCAAAGCCTATCGTCCATGGCCATGGCGGTACGGTGGTGGTGGCGCTGGCCAACAAGGTGCTGCACAACGATGTGGGGTGCAGCTACCAGCCGAACTCCTGGGGCGAACGCTTCCACTGGTACAGCTCCACCGGCTGGGTGATGTGGAATGCACAGATGAGCGGGCTGCTCAACGGCAGTACCTGCTGCCTGTTTGACGGCAGCCCGGGCGGCAGCACGGTGGACGCTGCTGGCAACAAACAGGCGCCGGATTGGACCACGCTGTGGCGCTTTGGCGCGAACGTGGGCGCAACCTTCTTTGGCGCCGGCGCAGCGTTCTTTGCGAACTGCATGAAGGCCGGCATCGACCTGTCCCAGTGTGGGGCGTTGCGGCAGGTGCGCGCACTGGGCACCACCGGCTCACCGCTCAGTGAAGAGGCCCAGCGCTGGGGGACAGCGCAGTTTGAGGCGCTTGGAACGCCTGACATCTGGTGGTGCAATATTTCAGGTGGCACTGACTTTGCAGGAGCGTTCATTGGCGGGAACCGCGAGCTGCCACTGGTACCGGGCGAGATGCAGTGCCGCATGCTGGGCGCGGCAGTCGAATCCTGGAACGAGCAAGGCCAGCCAGTGATGGACGAGGTGGGCGAACTGGTCTGCACCCAGCCGATTCCGAGCATGCCGCTGTACCTGTGGGGGGACGAGAACAACCAGCGGTATCTGTCGAGCTACTTTGACATGTACCCCGCAGGCCACGGCCGCAAACCCGGCGGCGGAGATGATTCAGCAGAG
>CAUJJV010000067.1 GCA_963205375.1 Pseudomonadota bacterium | reverse complement strand
TCGAGGTTTTCAAGAATCTTCAGCGCATTCTTGACGATGGAGTGGCTTTTTTCACCACGGATATGGGCGACAAAACCCACGCCGCACGCGTCGTGCTCATTGGCGTTGGAATAGAGACCGTGTTCTTGAAGATGCTTGATTTCGGCAGCCGTGGTCATGGCGCACTCCTGAAAATGACAGTGGATGACAAGAATACCGCATTGCAACAAAGGTGCCAAGCAAAATAAATGGGGTCAGATTCTTATTAAATTCAATCCAAACTTCCAGAAACTTATTGGGGACACATCAAAAATGATAGCAAAAAAGCCAGTATTTGCGAGGGAATAGACCGCTATTCCCGAGTATTTCGCTCGATGGGAGGTCTGCCAGGACTGCTTTTGGTAAGTCGCCTCGGAGTGGCTTTTTGCAGATTGTCGACAAATTCTGGCGTGCCCAAGGGCCACCCGGAAAGAATGGCGTTGCGCAAAGCCTCCTGCTGCACCGCATTGATCCCCGCTCGCACCATTTCGGTGTAAGCCGCCTCACGCGCAAATGGCGTGTTTCCGAGCTTCCACACCAGCGGGTGCACAGTCAGAAGTTTGTCTACGCGCTGGCCGGCGTAATGCCCGAAGCTGGACCACAGATATTCGCCAGCCTGCACCACCAGTCCTTCCCGAACAGGACTCTGATCGATGTAGACCATGTCGGCCAGCAGAAACTGCTCCGCTTCGATGACGGTAGATCGATACCGCCCATCCCACAAGGTGCCGGTTCGCTGGTGAACATCGTTGAAATGACGCACATACTGGCGGCCCACCGCCTGCATCATCTGTGGGAGCCCGGTCTCCGTATGCGGCGTCACCAGCACATGGAACTGGTTGGCCATGAGCACATACGCATGCACCGCCACTCCAAACGTCCGGGAATGCTCGCTCAAGAGATCCAACATTCGCTGGTAGTCGGCCGCAGTTTCAAAAATACGTTGCCCGTTGTTACCCCGCTGCATCACGTGGTGAACACAACCTGGCAACGCAAGACGGGGAAGGCGAGCCATAGGACTGACTAACCCAGTGAGGGTATCAAGGCGTCCACCGATGACTGGTTCACCGATTGATCCGGGAAATTATTACTTCCCAAACGGGAGCGGTGGAAAGTTTCCGTGCCATGAGGCATCGAATCCTGTCATCAAAATTTACCGGGGGGCTTTGGTCACGCGAACCTTGCCACCCGTTGTGACAATGATCACTGGGTCGCCCGCAGCAAACACCTCGGCTGCCTTGGCTTGCACAATCGCGCGCCTTTCACCATTTTTGAGCTGAACCAGGACTTCAACCGCCTCTTCGCGGGTAGTCATACGCTCCAGGGTATTACCTACCGCGGCACCTGCCACGCCTGCCAATACACCCAGCACTTGCGCTTCGCGCTGGACGCCACTTCCACCATAGCCGCCAATCGCACCGACCACGCCACCCACAGTAGCGCCCACACCGGACTGGCTACCGTCAACCGTAACGGTACGCACCGACAAAACCACGGCATCTTCGACCTGGGCCATACGCTGCGCGTCGCCGCGCTGGATGACATCCGGACTGCTGGTCGCACAGGCACCCAATACCAACGAAGCTGCAAGGACCACCCCCAACCCAAACCATCGTTTCATAGTCAACCCCCAAAATATTGAAAAGATACCGCTTCAGAACGCTTCAGCCAGCCGTTCCGTTGTCGCCATCATTGTCGCGCGGCAATGTAAACCTTGTGTCAAGCAGCTCCAGAAGTCCGAACTCCTCCAGAATCGATCGCAAACGCGCTGCTGCGGCCCGCTTTTTTTGCCCGGTGTAACGCGCCAGGATCAACTCGTTCTTCATGCTGTGTTCCCAACCCACGAGTTCGGTTACGGTCACCTGGTAACCATGTGCCTCCAGGTACAGGCAACGCAATACGTTGGTAATCTGGCTGCCCATCTCCCGCGTGTGCAACGGGTGGCGCCAGAGTTCGGCCAACGGGGTGCGCGCCAGAGACAGTGCCTTACTCTGGCTCAAATGCCGCGCCACTTCAGCCTGACAGCAGGGAACCAGCACAAAGGCCCGCGCCTTCTTCTGCAATCCAAAGGCGATGGCGTCGTCCGTGGCGGTATCGCATGCATGCAACGCAGTGATGACATCGAATTGGCCGGGCAATGCTTCCGATTGGGCGGACTCGGCCACGCTCAGATTGATAAACGACATGCGCGAAAAGCCCAGCTTCTCCGCCAGTTCTCTGGATTTGGAAACCAGTTCCGCCCGCGTCTCAATGCCGTAGATGTGACTTTTCGGCAAGTTCTTGAAATACAGGTCATACAGGATAAATCCCAAGTACGACTTGCCGGCACCATGGTCCGCCAGGGTGAGCGTCCCATTGGGATTGGCCGGAAGTTCCTGTAGCAGCTTCTCGATAAACTGATACAGGTGATACACCTGCTTGAGTTTGCGGCGGGAATCCTGGTTCAGCTTGCCATCGCGCGTAAGAATATGCAGTTCCTTGAGCAGTTCAATGGACTGCCCCGGACGCAATTCCGCATCCAGTGGGCTGGCCGCAGATACCTTGGCAGATGGCATTGGCTTGGCTGCTTGGCGCGATTTCATGCTTGCCTCTCTGCGTCTTGTTCACGTTCGATTTCCAGACCCAACTCTTTCCAGCCGGCGCGGCCCAAGTCTTCAAGGGTCCGCATGTTCTTCTCGTAAATCATTTCTGCGTCCGGGAAGGCCTCCACAGCGCGTGCAATGCTGGCTTCCCGAATCAGGTGCAACACCGGAAAGGGTGCCCGGTTGGTGAAATTCGTAATGTCGTCCTCGGTAGTTCCGGCAAACTGGAACCTGGGATGGAAGCTGGCGATTTGCAGGGTGCCATCCAACCCCAGCGTGTACAGAACATCATCTGCATCCTGCAGAAAGTCATTGAAGTCCAGGAAATCAGGAAAACAGTCTGCCAGTATCAACAGTGTGGTGTCGCGCACTGCGGGATCTGTTGCTTGCAACGCCTGAAGCTCTTCCTGCAGCACTTGCAGCAACTCTTGCTTTTGCGTGGCATGGCTCAATCGGTAGTGGATCTGGCCTTTGACGTGAACGCTTTTCGCAAACGGGCAGAGATTGAGCCCGATGACCGCGCGCTCCAGCCAACGCACCGTCAAAGAAAGCATCTGTTCATCACTGGAGCGTGATTGGGAAGTCATCGTGGTCTTTCAAAACAGTGGTCAGGCAAGCAGACGCTGCCCCGTCAATCGTTCATGCTCCCGCGCAGCGAATCGGTCGGTCATACCGGCAATATAGTCCGCCACAACCCGATGCGGTGCTGAATCCACGCCGTTTTGTGCTTCCGTGCGTGAAGCGAAGCCTGCCTGCATTTCCTGCGGTTTGGCGACGTAGACATCGAACAACTCGCGCACTACACGCTTGGCCATGTCCATCGTCTGCGTGACCTGCGGGTGGCGGTACAAATGCTGGAATAGAAATGACTTGAGCTCGGTCGACTGCCTGCGCATATCTGGTGAAAACTGCACCAACGGGGCCGCTCGGCGCACATCCTCGACGCTTTTTACCTGTGCTGCATCAAGGGCTATCTGGGTCGCAGCCACTGCGTCGTAAACTTGTTGGCTGAGCATCAGGCGGATGGACTCATACATCCACCGCCGTGACTGCGTCGGTTGAACCAGCCGTGGATGATTTTTCAGTGCCATGTCGCTGAATTGTGCGAACAGGGGAACCTCCCGCAACTGCTCCAGCGTGATCAGACCCGATCTGAACCCATCGTCGACATCGTGTGCGTTGTAGGCAATTTCGTCCGCCAGATTACACAGCTGTGCTTCCAGGCTCGGCTCCGTGCGGTTGAGAAAACGCTGGCCAACGCCACCATTGCCATCGGCGTACACATGTTCGATTTGCTCAATAGCCAGTGCATTCCTGCGTGAACAATGCTTGAGGATGCCTTCCCGTGTTTCAAAAGTCAGGTTCAGCCCGTCAAAATCCGGGTACCGCTCTTCCAGATGGTCTACCACCCGCAAGCTCTGCAGGTTGTGTTCAAACCCACCATGGGCCTCCATACTGTCATTCAGCGCATCCTGACCGGCATGACCAAACGGTGTGTGCCCCAGATCGTGCGCCAGGGCAATGGCCTCGACAAGATCCTCATTGATTCGCAACGCCCGTGCGATGGACCGGCCGAGCTGGGCGACCTCCAGCGAATGTGTCAGGCGGGTACGAAACAGATCTCCCTCGTGGTTGAGAAAAACCTGGGTTTTGTACACAAGACGGCGGAACGCGGTGGAGTGCACGATGCGGTCACGGTCACGCTGGAACTCGGTACGGGTCGGCGCAGGCGGCTGAACAAAGCGCCTGCCACGCGACAGTGCCGGATCACTGGCATACGGCGCAAGAGCACTATTTATAGACAAATCACACCCTACCCCTCGCCAATGCTGCGCGTATAGCTACACTATTCATAGCAAAGGATTGCAGCACGAGTCCACCACTTCACGCACCATGGAATCGGGTGCGCCAAGCATCTTTGCTTTGGCAATACCGTCAAGAACGACGAAACGGATCTCTCCTGCTTCTGACTTCTTGTCCATTCGCATCAGTTCCAGGTAGCGTCCGGCGTTGTCATTGGCGTCCAGAATGGGACCGACGACTGGCAGACGCGCGTTATGAATCAGGCTGGTCAGTCGCTGTACATAAGCGGCATCCACCAATCCCAAACGTTGTGACAGGTGGGCTGCCATAACCATGCCGCATCCAACCGCTTCGCCATGCAGCCACTCGCCATACCCGAGCCCGGCTTCGATGGCATGACCGAACGTGTGCCCAAAATTCAGAATCGCACGCAACCCGGCCTCGCGCTCATCCTGTCCGACCACCCAGGCCTTGATCTCGCAGCTTCGCTTGACCGCGTGGGCCAGCGCAGTACCGTCACGCGCAAGCAACAGTGGAAGGTTCTGCTCAATCCAGTCCAGAAATGATCCGTCAGCAATGGGGCCGTACTTGATGACCTCTGCCAGACCTGCACTCAGCTCACGATCCGGAAGCGTTTTGAGCGTATCCAGATCGCACACCACCAAGAGAGGCTGGTAAAACGCACCGACCAT
Source organism: Pseudomonadota bacterium (assembly GCA_963205375.1). Classification (GTDB taxonomy): domain Bacteria; phylum Pseudomonadota; class Gammaproteobacteria; order Burkholderiales; family Burkholderiaceae_C; genus Allorhodoferax. The sequence goes on along the minus strand of CAUJJV010000067.1, from coordinate 33,384 downwards.
GTTCTTGCCCAAAGGATGGTTGATGCCGGTCTTGCCACCCACCGACGAGTCGACCTGCGACAGCAATGTGGTCGGCACCTGCACAAAGGGAATCCCGCGCATAAAACTTGCGGCGGCAAATCCCGTCATGTCCCCCACCACGCCGCCGCCCAGCGCAAACAACACTGTTTTCCGGTCAGCTCCGTTCGACAGCAAAGCATCAAAGATCTGATTCAGAACCTGCCATGTCTTGAACTCTTCGCCATCGGGCAAAGCCACCAAATGCACGCTCTTGTACACGCCAGCCAACGCACGGACCAGTCGGTCAGCGTACAACGGTGCTACTGTCGTGTTACTGACAACATAAGCGGAATTGGCCTTGGGCAGCTGCGAGAAAGTCTGACTATCGTCAAGCAGTTGAGTGCCGATTTGAATGGAGTAGCTTCTATCGCCCAGATCGATCGAAACGCTGGTGTGGTTGTTTGAAGTCATACCCTAGAGTTTAGGGGACCTTGCACTACCAATTCACACCGAGGGTGTTTGCTGCGCCGGCAGCAGACCCGCAAGTTCAAGCTGCATCAGAATCATATTGACAAGCGTCGCAACGGACGGCCGCCCGGTTTCGAGGACGAAATGCGCGATTTCACGGTACAGAGGATCGCGTGTGGCGTAGAGATCCCGCAAACGGGACAGCGGGTCAGCCACCTGCAGCAATGGACGATTCACATCGTGGCGCAGGCGCCGAAACAACTCCTCTGGAGTGGATTTCAGGTAAATGACCTGTCCGCGTTCACGCAGATGCTGTCGATTGGCCGGACGAATGACCACGCCACCGCCAGTGGAAAGCACACCGGTGGGCCCCGTGGTCAACGAGTCTATGACTTCCTCTTCGACATCCCGGAATTTGGCTTCGCCTTCGCGCTCAAAGAACTCGCGAATGGAGCAGCCCAGACGCGCTTCAATGGCATGGTCTGAATCCACGAAAGGAAGCTGAAGACGCCGGGCGAGTTGACGCCCGACTGTTGTCTTTCCGGAGCCAGGCAGGCCAACCAGACTGAATATCAAGGGATCAGCGGCCGATGGCTTTCTCGGCAATCATCTTCGGGGTAATGAAGACCAGCATTTCACGCTTTCTTGAGGAGCTGGACTTATTCCGGAAGAGCACGCCCAAGCCTGGCAGATCACCAAAGAACGGAACCTTGGCTTCGTCTGTTGTTTGGTCTTCCGTAAAAATCCCGCCGATCACAACAGTACCGCCATTCTCGACCAGCACTTGAGTCTTGATGTGTTTGGTGTCAATTGCAAAGCCCGCGGGAGTGGACTGCCCAACCGTGTCCTTGGTGACATCCAAATCCAGAATGATGTTGCCTTCTGGTGTGATCTGCGGCGTTACTTCCAGCTTCAAGTTGGCCTTGCGGAAAGCAATAGACGTAGCTCCACTGGACGAGGCTACTTGATATGGCAATTCTGTACCCTGCTCAATCAGCGCCTTGATCTGGTCTGCCGTAACCACACGGGGGCTTGAAACCACCTTGCCTTTTCCATCGGCCTCAAGCGCAGAAATTTCCAAATTCAAAAACTTGTTTGCAGACTCCCCGAACAAGGAAATCGCGAAGGTTCCTGCATTTGCGTAGCCCAGTGCACCGGTGGAAGGCAAGTTGACAAAGTTACCCGAATTGGTGCCAGACACCCCAGTGGTGTAGGTAGAGCCAAATCCGACATTTAACGGCCCGCCCTCTGTCGTTCCCAATGTCGCCGCGTTGGTGGAGTTCCCACCGCCCAAGCGCACACCCAAGGATTTTCCAAAGCTGTCCGATGCCTCCACAATCCTCGCTTCAATCAGCACCTGACGCACCGCAATGTCAAGTTTAGCAAGCAGCTGTTGCACTTGTTCCAGCTTGCTTGGGATATCGGTCACAAACAACTGGTTGGTGCGTGGCTCTGCAATCACACTTCCACGGGCACTCAGAATGCGTGCGCTATTGGCAGCACCGCTTCCACCTGCAGTCAACTGGGCTGCGATTTCTGCAGCCTTGGCATAGTTGATCTGGAATGATTGGGTCCGCAATGGCTCCAGACTTTGCACGGCAGCAGCCGATTCCAGATCCAGCTTTTCCTTGGCCGCAATTTCGTCCTTGGGAGCAACCCACAGCACATTCCCACTCTTGCGCATGCCCAAGCCTTTGGCTTGCAAAATGATGTCCAGCGCCTGATCCCAAGGAACATCCTGCAAGCGCAAGGTTACCGAACCAGAAACTGAATCCGACGTAACGATGTTGAAGTTGGTAAAGTCTGCAATCACCTGCAAGAGTGAACGGACCTCGATATTCTGGAAGTTCAATGACAGCTTTTGACCGTTGTATCCAACGCCCTGCGTCAGTTTTTTGGGATCAACCTTGATTTCCTTGACCTCCACAACAAACTGCTCATCGCTCTGGTAAGCCGAATGCTCCCACTGCCCTTTGGGCTCAATCACCATACGAACTCTGTCGCCGGACTGAAACGAGGTAACAGTCTTCACTGGCGTACCAAAATCTCCCACATCCAGGCGCCGGCGAAGGCCTTCGGGCAATGTCGACTTCATGAACTCCACAACCAGATTTTGACCCTGCTGACGGATATCCACACCGACCTGATTATTGGGAAGCGTCACTACGATGCGGCCAGCACCATCGGCAGCACGGCGGAAATCCATGTCCTTGATGGGAGCGGAATCGCGACTCTTGTTTTCAGCAAAAGTTGGGCTTGCCACGGGGCTGCTGGCACCAGCCACAGATGGCTCCAGCATGACGAGCAATGACTTGCCTTGTATTTCTGTCCTGTACGCTGCTGCCTGCTTCAGGTTGAGCACAACACGCGTACGCTCTCCAGCCTGCACCACGCTGACAGATTTTAGATTACCCTGATTCACATCGACGGTAGAGCGCCCCATACCATTGGCGACCCCCGGAAAGTCAAGCGCAATGCGTGCAGGGGATTGAATGGCAAATCCCGTTGGAGGAGCGATGAGCGCCTCTGAAAGATCGATGCGAACGATCTCCGTGCCGCCCTGAACAGAACCCGTCACGGCTTCAATCGAAGTCTCAGCACGCCCCGACACAGCCACCAACACCATGGCAACAGAAAATACCAGCCGATGCCACATGTTCAATCCTGTTTGTTTGTTCTGTTTACTCATTTAGACTTCTCCTGCAACTGGAGCGTTGCAACACGTTCAATCCACTCACCGACAGCGTCCTGCACGATTTCCCGCAATGTCACTTCGGTTTCAGTGATTTTTGTGACTTTTCCGTAATTCTGACCCAGATAGTTTCCTAGCTTCACCTGGTACAACAAGCTGTCCACTTTGACCAGAGCCACCGGTTGGCCCGCCTTGATGATGCTACCGACCAGACTCATGGTATCGAGCGGAAACGCTTCCATAGGCTCCTTGCGACGAGCCAGCTCAGGAGCCACCAATGCACCATTGGAGGCTTGTTGCGCTGAGTCCCGCTTGAGCGCCTGCGTCAATTTCTGGTTGCTGAATGGCTCAATCGCTGAGGCATTGGTATAAGCCTCCGGCTTGAACTGCTTGGGCGCTGAAATGGGGGGCACCTTGGGCCGCGTTTGATTTCGCTCCTCTACCATCCACTGCCGAATATCATCCTCCCGCGATGCACCGCATCCCGCAAGGCCAATAAGTCCAGCCATCGCCAGCAAACCATACACGGCCCTCATTTCTTGCCCCCTGCTTTGCGCTGTGCAGCCACTTCGTCAGGGTCGAGATACCGGAAAGTTTTGGCAGTAGCGTCCATGGAAAGCGTTCCATCAGGTTTGGGACTGATGGACAAATTGTTTAACGTCACGATGCGGGAGAGATTGGCGATGTCGGACGCAAAAGCTCCGATATCGTGGTATCTACCACTCACTTTGATAGTAATAGGGAGCTCTGCGTAATACTCCTTGACGGCGACCTGCCCTGGGCGGAACAAATCGAACTGCAGACTTCTGCCAAGACCAGCCTGATTGATGTCAGAGAGCAGGGCATCCATCTCGGATTTTCCGGGCAACTGCTTCTCCAGCTGCGTTACGTACTGCTGAACCTGCTCGCGCTGCTTTTTCAAAACATCCAGATTCACTGCTTTAGCTAGCTTGATCTTGTAATCAGCCCGAAGCTTTACCTCTTTCTCCTGCTCCTGTTCTAGCACCTCTAGTGAACTGGTTAGCCACAAGAACCACAAAACGGTGACCACAACAATGGCGGTGACCACAAACAGGGCGTAACGCGGCAGGGAAGGCCAAACAGACGGATCTTTGGGATCCAGGTTCTGAAATTGGCCCTGCACCTTAGCCTGTAAAGCCGAAAAATCAAACGAGCGGGAAGTTTTTTCCACCATGGTGCACCCAGCTATTTCTTGACACCGACACTGCTTGCCGGTGCAGACGCAGGCGACGCTGCGGGAATGGCATCTGATGCGACAGCTGCAGCGGCAGCTGCCTTCTCAGCGTCGCTCGCGCGAACCAGCTGAACACGAATCACAAAATTGGCCACGCGCTTTTGTTCGCGATTCAGCGCAACTGACCCGGCCACGATTTCCACCAACTCGGGCTTCGTGAACCATGGCGTATTGTTTGACAAATTGCGCAACAACTCAGAGACACGCTCATTGGACTGGGCGGTCCCGTTCAGTGTCACCAATTTGTCCGCCTGAACCATTTTTGAAATATAAACACCATCCGGCAATTGATTTACCAGTTCAGTCAACAAGTGCACTGGCAAATTGCGATCAGACTGGAGGTCTTCAACGGCCTGCTGCCTTGCGCGCAACGCTGCAATTTCGGACTCCAAACCAGCAATATCCTTGATTTGGCTTTCTAGTTTCTTGATCTCTGTTTCAAGAATTCCATTGGTGTTCTGCTGAACAGAAATGGCGGCCTGAAACCACAAAAAGACTGCGCCAGCAATCAATCCACCCAACAGCGCCGAAGCCCCGAGTGAAATATTGAAGACGTCACGGCGCCGCTTGCGAGCAGCCTCACGGTGCGGAAGCAGATTAATCAAGATCACTGCGCGAACCTCCGCAGCGCCAAGCCGCACGATGTCAAATAGGAGGGCGCCTCACGGGTCATACGCTTCAGACGCACCCCGTCTCCAATCTCCATGCCGTCAAACGGATTAAGCAGGCTGCACGGGAAAGAGGTGTGCTGTGTCACGGCTGCAGTCAGACCCGGAAGTGCCGCTGAGCCACCCGCCAACATGATGTAATCCACCTTGTTGTGTGGTGTACTGGTGAAGAAAAACTGCAACGCACGCCCCAACTCTTGGACCATGGTTTCCAGAAACGGCTTCAGCACAGAGGATTCATAGTCCTCGGGCAATTCACCGCTGCGCTTCGTGCTCTCGGCTTCTTCCTGTGAGAATCCATACTGCCGGATGATCAACTGCGTCAACTGGGCTCCGCCAAAAGCCTGATCCCGATCATAAAGAACCTCATCGTCGCGCAACACCTGCATGCTGGTCGTCAGTGCGCCAATCTCGAAAAGTGCAACGATCAAGCCTGATCCGTTGTTGGGCAGGTTTTCTATCAATCGCCCAGCAGCCAGTCGGGAAGCATACGATTCAACATCCACCACAACGGGTGTCAGGCCCGCCGCTTCAGCGAGACCCTGAATATCCTGCACTTTTTCCCGCCGGGAGGCCGCAATCAGTACTTCAACATCGCCTGCTGAAGTAGCACTTGGACCGATCACGCAGAAGTCCAAACTCACCTCATCCAGCGGGAACGGGATGTACTGATTGGCTTCTGTCTCAACCTGTGATTCCAATTCTTCATCCGTCATGCCACCGGGCAGGATGATCTTCTTGGTGATAACTGCTGACGGCGGCAACGCCATCGCTACATTCTTGGTCTTGGCACCGCTTTTCTTGACGAGCCTGCGCAAGGCATCAGCCACTTCGTCAAATTTTTCAATATTGCCATCACTGATCCAGCCTCGCTCCAGGGGCTCGATGGCACACCGTTCAAGCACCAGATTACCGGCCTTGTCACGGCCCAACTCGACCAGCTTAACACTGGAAGAACTGATATCCAGACCGAGCAATGGTGCCGGCTGGCGACTGAAGAGCGACCCCAATGAGATCAAAACTGTCCCCTGAAATTGACCGCCAAATGGACAGTCATACTTAAGAATTCACTTGAATGCTATCAGTAAGCTCCTTGTCCCGCAAAGGTTTTTTCCAATTCGGAACAACGCAAGCGTTGCCAAAAGCAGACGTTCTGAAACCGTCTGTTAGATGAATATGCCACAGACAGCCGTTATGGATAATGGGCAGGAGCCATCCGAACAAAGTGAAACTCTACCGCTGAAATGCCCGTTTCTATAATCGCGCCGCACACTCAACCTCTTCCCTATGGCCACACCCTCCAACAAATCTGACTCGCCAAAAGCTGGCAACGGCTCGCAGCACCATTGGCTGGTTCGGGTGGTACTGTGGATTGGGGGACTGGCGATGGCCGGGGCGCTGTCCCTACTGCTCGTCATTGCGTTGGCGCTTTCTGTCGCTTTTCCTAATTTGCCGGACATATCCGATCTCTCGGACTACCGCCCAAAGCTGCCCCTGCGGGTGTTCTCTGCCGAGGGTGATCTGCTAGGTGAATTTGGCGAAGAACGCCGCAACCTGACACCCATCAAGGAAATCCCCCCGGTCATGGCCAATGCAGTTTTGGCCATTGAAGATGCCCGCTTCTATCAGCACGGTGGCGTGGACTACATCGGTGTCATTCGCGCCGGACTCGCCAACGTCGGACGTGTCAAGAGTCAGGGCGCGTCCACGATCACCATGCAGGTCGCCCGCAACGTGTACCTGACATCCGAAAAAACCTTCACCCGGAAGATTTACGAGATTCTGCTTACGTTCAAACTGGAACATTTGCTTACAAAAGACCAGATCCTTGAGATCTATATGAACCAGATTTTCCTGGGCCACAGGGCCTACGGATTCGCCGCAGCCTCCGAAGCCTACTTTGGCAAGCCACTCAAAGACATCACGATTGCCGAAGCAGCCATGCTGGCCGGCCTGCCCAAGGCGCCGTCAGCCTACAACCCCATCACCAATCCGAAAAGGGCCCGTTCAAGACAGCTCTACATCATTGAACGCATGCTCGAAAACGGATTTATTACCGCAGTGGAAGCGGAAACAGCAAAAAAACAGGAACTGAAGATCAGGACCGGAGCGAACACGAAGCAGGTTCATGCCGAATATGCAACCGAAATGGTGCGCCAGCTAATGTACGCACAGTATGGCGATGAAACCTACACCCGCGGCCTCAATGTGTACACCACACTCAGAACAGCCGACCAAGACGCCGCCTACCGAGCCTTGCGACGCGGGATCATGGATTTTGAACGCCGTCAGATCTACCGTGGCCCCGAGAAATTCATCACACTTCCATCGACCGCCCAGGAGATCGAGGACGCCATCGACGATGCCCTGGATGAGCACCCGGACAACGGCGACGTCATGTCCGCGGTTGTTCTGGAAGCAGACGCCAAACACATCAAGGCGATCCGCCAAAGTGGTGAAACGCTGGAAATCACCGGTGAGGGCCTCAAACCTGCACAATCCGGACTTTCAGACAAGGCGCCACCCAACATCAAGGTTCGTCGTGGCGCCATCATTCGCGTGGCGAAAACCGCCAAAGGCGCATGGGAAATCACCCAGCTCCCAGAAGTGGAAGGGGCTTTTGTGTCGATGGACCCGCGCGACGGGTCCATTAAGGCGCTGGTGGGGGGCTTTGACTTTGCCAAGAACAAGTTCAACCACGTCACCCAGGCCTGGCGCCAACCCGGCTCCAGCTTCAAACCCTTCATTTATTCAGCTGCACTAGAAAAAGGCTTCACACCCGCAACCGTGGTCAACGATGCCCCCCTGTTTTTTGATGCAGGGGTCACTGGAGGACAACCTTGGGAACCCAAGAACTACGACGGTACCTTCGAAGGCCCTATGACACTGCGCCGCGGTCTGGCCAAGTCCAAGAACATGATCTCCATCCAGATACTGCAATCCATTGGAACCCAGTACGCGCAGGACTGGATCACCCATTTCGGTTTTGAGGCCGAGCGCCACCCACCCTACCTCACCATGGCTTTAGGCGCGGGCTCGGTCACCCCCATGCAAATGGCTACGGCATATTCGGTATTTGCCAACGGAGGCTACCGCGTCAACCCATGGCTGGTCAGCCGCGTCAGTGAGCAGCGCGGCAAAGTGCTCGTAGATATTCCTCCCCTGGCGCCCGACGAGACCCAGCGCACCATCGAACCTCGCAATGCATTCCTCATGAACAGTCTGCTGCAGGAAGTCACCCGCTCAGGCACGGCAGCACGGGCCCAGGCAACGCTCAAGAGGCCGGATATCTACGGCAAAACCGGCACCACCAATGACTCCATGGACGCCTGGTTTGCAGGCTACCACCAGACGCTGGCGGCCATCACCTGGATTGGCTATGACACGCCGCGCAAACTGGGCGATCGCGAAACGGGTGGGGGATTGAGCTTACCCATTTGGATCAGCTACATGGAAACCGCCTTGAAGGGCGTTCCGGTAACGGAGCCCGCGGTGCCCGAAGGCATCCTCAACATCGGTGGCGAATGGTTCTACGACGAATTCGCCAAAGGGGCTGGCGTATCGGGTTTGGGCCTTGAGGACAAACCTGCCGCACCACAACCCCTTCCGGCAGGCGATGAAAAGAAAAAAATCCTGGACCTATTCAAAGATTGATCAGGATGAGAATTTGAGTGCTGCCCCAGCCTGTGCCGTCGCGTTGCGGGACAGTGCGTCAAAGAATTCACCTTGTCCCTTGGTGTCCTGCCACTGCCCCTTTTCCCAACGGTAGTGGTAGCCCCCCGACTTGGTCGCCATCCACACTTCGTGCAATGGCTTTTGCAGATTGATGATGATCTGGCTGCGGTTGGCGAATGTCAGCGTGACCATGCTGCCCACGCGTTGATTGTCCACATCGGCATCCGTTGCATCGTTGAGTCGGTCACAGCTTTCTTCCACCGCTTTGAGCAGGGCTTCGGCGTAATCCAGGAATTCGGGGTCGGTCATTACAATTTCACCATGTTGAAAGCAAAGCAAATTCTAGTCAGTGCGATTGTCCTTGGTGCAGTTGTGCTGAATCTGGCGGGCTGTGGCCAGACCGGGGCACTGTATCTGCCAGAGCGTGCCAGCCCCAAACCATTCGCTCCTGCAACCCCAGTGGTTACCCCTGAATCTAAAAAACCGTGAATCCAATGACCTCCCCTTCCATTCCAGGACAACCCCACATCCACTACGCTGACGGACAGTTGCAGGTCGAGGGCTGCTCCCTTGATGGACTCGCCACTGAATTTGGCACGCCGTTGTTCGTGTATTCCAAGGCATCCATGTTGGCCGCATTGGCGGCCTACCAGCGCGGTTTTTCGGGTAGGAACGCCCAGATTTGCTACGCCATGAAGGCGAACTCAAGCTTGGGTGTACTGCAGGTGTTCGCGCAGGCCGGATGCGGCTTTGACATTGTCTCTGCCGGTGAGCTGGCCCGCGTCATCACTGCTGGTGCCGATGCCTCCAAGGTTATTTTTTCCGGTGTCGGAAAAACCCGCACCGAGATGCGCCAGGCGCTGGAAGCCGGCATCGGATGCTTCAATGTGGAGAGCGAGGCAGAGATAGATGTGCTCAACGCTGTGGCTGTATCCATGGGCAAATGTGCGCCTATCAGCATTCGCGTGAATCCCAATGTGGACCCCAAGACGCACCCTTACATCTCGACCGGGCTCAAGGGCAACAAGTTTGGTATCGCACACGAGCGCACGCTGGCAACCTACCAGCACGCGGCGTCTCTGCCGGGACTGCAGATCGTCGGTATTGATTGCCATATTGGCTCCCAGATCACGGAAGAAACGCCCTACCTGGACGCCATGGACCGCATGCTGGACCTGGTTGAAAGCATCGAGGCCGCAGGCATCCCCATCCACCACATCGATTTTGGTGGCGGTCTGGGCATCGACTACCAGGGCGATACACCTCCTGCCGCGGACGCGCTGTGGGCCAAGCTGCTCACCAAGCTCGACGCACGTGGTTTTGGCCAACGCAAGCTGATGATCGAACCGGGTCGCTCACTGGTAGGCAATGCCGGGGTTTGCGTTACCGAAGTACTGTTCATGAAACCTGGCGAGCAAAAGAATTTCTGCATTGTGGATGCCGCCATGAACGATCTTCCGCGCCCGGCCATGTACCAGGCCTTTCACACCATCGTTCCGTTGGATGAAGCACTGCACGTCAAAGGCAGCACAAACGGACTGGTCTGTGATGTGGTGGGCCCCGTCTGCGAGAGTGGCGACTGGATCGGACGCGACAGGCCACTGGCAGTGCAGGCCGGTGACCGGCTCGCGGTCTTGTCTGCGGGTGCCTATTGCATGAGCATGTCGAGCAACTACAACTCCCGCCCCAAGGCCGCCGAGATTCTGGTGGATGGCCAGAACCACCACCTGATTCGCGTCCGCGACACCATGGCAGACCAGATGCGGGGCGAGAAGCTGCTCTGATTGCTACTCTTTTAATAGCTGCTTACGCATATTCCACGAGGGCTAGGGGCGTTTTTTATTAAAATGCCGCTGTGCGCGCCATCCCAAGAGCGTCGCCAGCACAGCGGCATACACCGCCACCTCGGTGAAGTTGTTCTTGCCGGCGCGCATCCAGAAAAAATGCAGCACGGCCAGCGCAGCCACCACATATACGCTTCGGTGCAACGCCTGCCAACGCCGCGCCCCCAGCCATCGAATCATCCAGTTCGATGAAGTTAATGCCAGCGGCGTCAGCAGCAGCACGGCGGTAAAGCCCACCAGAATGAACAGACGCTTTGCAATGTCACGGGCAATGTCACCGGCATCCAGCCCCATGTCAAACCAGCTGTAGGCCAGCAGGTGCAGCGTGGCATAGAAGTACACGAACAGCCCCACCATGCGCCGAAAGCGGGCCAACCCTGGCAAGCCCGCGCTGACACGCAAAGGTGTCACCGCCAGAACAGCACACAGCATTCGCAAGGTCCAGTCGCCGGTTGAGCGCACCAGCGCCTCTGCCGGATTGGCCCCTAACTGATCAAACGCCGCGCCATAAACCAGCCACAGTGCAGGGAGCAGCCCCAGTAAAAAGGCTGCCGGTTTGGCAGCCTTGTGCAGAAGCCATGTGTTCAAAAATGTCCTCACGCCCAATCAGTAGAACTTCTTGAGGTCCATGCCAGCGTACAACTGGCCAACCTGTGCTTCATACCCATTGAACATCAGGGTTTTGCGCTTCTTGGCAAACAATCCGTCCTCACCAATGCGGCGCTCGGTCGCCTGACTCCAGCGCGGGTGGTCCACTTGGGGATTGACGTTGGAATAGAAACCATATTCGTTGGCTGCCGCCTTGTTCCACGCCGTACCCGGTTGTTTGTCCGTAAAGCGGATCTTGACAATGCTCTTGCCGCTTTTGAAGCCGTACTTCCAGGGAACCACCAGTCGCACCGGAGCTCCGCTCTGGTTGGGCAGCACCTCACCGTACATGCCAAACGTCAGCAATGTCAGCGGATGCATGGCTTCATCCAGACGCAAGCCCTCCACATACGGCCAGTCGAGCACCCTCGACCCCACAAAAGGCATGGTCTTCGGATCCGCCAGAGTCACAAACTCCACGTACTTCGCACTCCCCAGGGGCTCCACACGCTTGATCAGATCCGCCAGTGCGTAACCGACCCAGGGAATCACCATCGACCAGCCCTCGACGCACCGCAGACGGTAAATACGCTCTTCCATGGGGCTGAGTCTGAGCAGGTCTTCCAGCGCCAGCTTCCCGGGCTTTTTGACCAGGCCTTCAATTTCTACCGACCAAGGGCGCGTTTTCAGGGTATGGGCGTTGACCGCCGGATCGCTCTTGTCCGTGCCGAATTCGTAGAAATTGTTGTAGGTACTGGCGTCCTTGTACGGAGTGACCTTGTCCAGCGTCATCCCGCCATCCGCCCGGGTCACGCCGCCTGCCAGTGCAGCCAGCTTGCCTGGACGCGTACCCCACGTCGCAGGCTGCGCGAGGGCCTCGCGTGCAGCCCATACCGCCATGGAACTTCCGGCAGCGCCGGCGGCCAGCGCTTTGAGCATGCTGCGCCGCTGCTCATACACCGTACGGTCCGTGATCTCGCTGGCGATGGGGTGGTTGAACCCGTGGGAATTGGTCTTGATCAGCATAAAGACGTCCTCGATATTGGTTGGTCGTCCGTCAGCGACGTTTCTCTACCCGCACACTACAGGGTTCCGTAGCTGTGCAAACCGCTCAGGAACATGTTGACACCGATGAACGCGAAAGTGGTGACCGCCAGTCCCGCAAGTGCCCACCATGCTGCCACGGTTCCACGCAAGCCCTTCATGAGGCGCATGTGCAGCCAGGCGGCGTAGTTGAGCCAGACAATCAGCGCCCAGGTTTCCTTGGGGTCCCAGCTCCAGTAGCCGCCCCAAGCCTCCGCGGCCCACAGCGCGCCAAGCACCGTTGCAATCGTGAAAAAAGCAAAACCCACAGCAATGGCCTTGTACATCACGTCATCAAGGATTTCAAACGAGGGTAACCTCGCTGCAATCCGCTGGCGGCCAAAAACAATGCTCGCCACGATGAGGGCCGAGATGCCGAAATACACGGCCCAGTAATCGCTCATACCCGCGACAGCCGACTTGCGAAACACGATGGGTTCAAAGCACAGCACTACGCCCAGCAGCCACAGTGGCGCCAGCTTGTACCAGCGCGTTTCGGTCGCCTGCTGCTTGATCAGGTAGGCAAAAGCCACCATGGCGGATAGGGCAAACGTCCCATAGCCAATGAAGTTGGCCGGCACATGCAGCTTCATCCACCAGCTCTTGAGGGCGGGTACCAGAGGCTGGATCTCGTGCGCCTGGCGCACCACGGTGTACCAGAGCAGAAAACCCACCGCGGCACTCACCACCAGCATGACAAATGCCCCCAGAGCACGTGTCTTGTACTGGGCTTCGAAATAAAGATAGAACGTCGCCGTCATCCAGCAAAACATGACGAACACTTCGTACAGATTGCTGACCGGGATATGCCCGATGTCGGCGCCCAGAAGGTAACTCTCATACCAGCGCACCATGGTGCCAGTCAAAGCCATGGTGACAGCCACCCAGACCAGACGCGACGCCACCAGCTCCATCCCCTCGGCACGGCCTTTGGCAAACACGCCAATCCAGTAGAACACCGTGCTCATGAAGAAGAGCATGCTCATCCAGAGGATGGCAGACTGGCTAGACAGGAAGTACTTCAACCAGAACACCGTCTCGGCACGCGCCAGGTTTCCCTGGTAAGACACGATTCCAGCCAGTGACAGTCCGGCAACCACCAGCATCAGGATGCCCAGCGGGCGCCAGAACCAGGCCAGCATGATGGCGCAGGGAACTGCGGCAATCAGAATGCCTTTCTCATACACATCCATGGCTGCGTGGTACTGCATGAATGCAAACACACAGCCACAAATGACAGCCAGAGCGAGCACCCAGTCAAACGCATTTCTACGCGCAAAGTAACCTGAATGGAGTATTTCAACCTGCCCCGTTGATCCACCCTGGGAAGAGCCAGTTGGCATGTGTAGTGTTGTCATGTGCTTACGAAGTCACGCCCAGCAGACGGGCTTTGAGTTGGTCAAATTCACGGTCACCATCCATGGTCTTGCGATTGGTCGACAAAGCCATGGTGGCGTGGGCTACATCAGCGTCGGCGCCCGCTACAGGGCTGAACCATATCCACAAACGCCGCTCCCGTATGTACAGCATGGCAAATACCCCCAGTATCAGAAGGGCACAGCCAAGGTAAACCACCATTTTCCCGGGTGCCCGGGCCACCTGGAAGACGCTGGCCTGAACATGGGTGAAATCCGTCAGTTGCAGAGCCACCGGCGCTGGATACAGTGGCGCATCACTCAGGGCCAGCACCGCCTGCGTCATGAACATCTGGGTTCGCTCATCCGCCACCAGAGGCGGCAAACCCGCTTGCTCCCGGGTGATCTGGGCCAACTCGTACACGGTGCCATTGAGTATGCGAATCAGGACTTCGCCCGCCTTGTTGCGCTCTGCCTCCGGGACATTGGCTTCAATGAAATCTGCCACTGTCTGCAGGCCCGCTGCAGGGCGCACACTATTCTCTCCCGCAAACAGGGACAGCGCACGTGCAGCAGAGGCACCCAGCTGCGTTGCCAGCTCCGGATTGCGCGCATCCACCGCCTTGGCGGCGTAGCGCTTTACGGCCTTGTCCCGCAGGACCGGGTCCAGCAGGGCATAGCGCATACGCATAAAATCATCCATGGAACCGCTTGCATCTGCAGGCACGCGCAGGTACCTCAAAGGCTCCGAAGGCGATTCACGCATTCCCAGAAGGAACACCGGCACGCCCTCACCCATATCCACAGGCAGCATGTAGTTGTTGAATTCACGGGCCTGACCTGCAGCATCACGCAGTTTGTAGCTGACACTGGGACCCACATTGCGCAGGTCTTTTCTATTAGTGCTCTTGTTAGCTGCCCCCAGGCTGGCATCAATGGATTCACGCAGATCTACCTTGCGGACATCCGTGCCGGACAGGCCCTCAGCTGCAAAATTTTCCACATTAATGACCCGCAAACCGGTGTACTCGACAGTCAGTTGGTCGCTACCGGGTGCGGTTCCGCGGGTCAACTGCGACGCCCCACCAATCTTTCCCTCCAGGTCGAACGCCCTGGTTTGTACATGCATGGGGATGGCTTTGAAACGAACCGTAGATCCCCCGTCATCAAAACTCGATTGGTAGATCTCGATGCCCCGGTGGCTGGCCGGATGGTTGACCTCCACCCGTGCAGGAATCTTGTCCCCGGTCTCCTTGTCATGGATCACGATATCGCTGGCAAACAGTTTCGGCATGCCCGTCGAGTAGTACTCGACGACAAACTTCTTCAACTCCACGGCAAACGGCAACTCCTGCAGAAGAATACCGTCGGACTGCGTAAGAATGGCCGTGTCGGACTGCGTTCCCTCGGCGACCAACAAATTGCCGCGGAAAGTGGGGTTGCGATCACCGAGACGATGCTCCTTGGCCACATCAGCGATCATGCCGCCGCCGTTGTAAGGCGTTTTCCCGTTGAAAAGCATCTGCGCCCGGACGATCAGGTCTCCGTCCAGCAACCCGCCCAGACAGACCAGCACAATGGCGCTGTGTGCAGCAATATAGCCAAGCTTGTTGGCAGCCCCGGCCTTGGCCGCAAGCATCCACCCGGCGCCAGCGGCAGTCTCGCGCCGCTGCAGCTTGACCTTCCAGCCTCCCGTAGCCAGCAAGCTGCCCAGACGGCGCGCAGCCATTTCCGGTGACTCTTTCAGTTCAGTTTCAGCGCGGTGACCAAACGCCTTGAGACTTTGCTCGCGAATATTCTCTTTGTAAGACTTCAGATCGGCAATGATCTTCGGGGTGTTGCGTGCCACGCACAAAGAAGTGCTGGTCACCAAGAAGCCAAGAATGGCCAGGAACCACCAGGCGCTATACACGTTGTAAAGACTGGCGCGCGCGAACACCTCAGCCCAGAAGGGGCCAAACTGGTTGATGTAGTTACCCAAGGGTTCGTGCTGCTTGAGTACCGTGCCGATCACCGACGCGATGCAGATCAGCGTCAGCAGCGAAATGGCAAACCGCATGGAAGACAGCAGCTCCACTGCTGCCTTTACGGCACGCGAACCACTACTTAACTCAAGACCCTGGGTGGAAACTGTCATGGATTGCTGGTGTCAGTCAAAAAAAAAGCAGGCCATCCAACGATGCGCCTGCCCTGTTAGGGTGGGTTGCCGGCAATTGGTTCCCGAGGAACCCCGGCAACTCCCGCAGATTAACGAAGACCTGCGACGTAGTCGGCAACCGCCTTGATTTCACGGTCATTCATCTTGGCTGCAATCTGGGTCATCTGCAGGCTGTTTTTACGAACGCCGTCACGGAAAGCCGTCAACTGGGCCACTGCATAGTCGGCATGCTGCCCACTCAAACGGGGGTACTGTGCAGGAATACCAGCACCATTAGGGCTGTGGCAACCTGCACAGGCAGCCACCTGGCGGTCTGCAATGCCACCGCGGTAGATGCGCTCGCCCAGCGTGACCAATTCCTTGTCTTTTGCAGTACCAGGCTTGGCCTTCTTGGTGGCTAACCAATAAGAGATGTTCTTCATGTCGTCATCCGACAACATCGACGCAAACCCCTTCATGATCGCGTTGCTGCGCTTGTCGGATTTGAACTCCTGCAACTGCTTGACCAGGTATTCAGGGTGCTGTTGCGACAGTTTGGGATAGGCCGGTGTGCCGGAATTGCCATCGACACCGTGGCATGCTGCACAAACCGCGCCATAGCTGGCCTCACCTTTGGCAAGGTCTGGCTTGGCAACCGTGGGTTTGGCTTCAGCTGCGAAGGCAGAGACGGAGGTCGCCGCAACGACAGCGGCAATAAACAGTGGGGCGATCAACTTCATAGGGCGGTCATGTCTGGTGAGCAAAACTGTGCCATTCTACAATGGCGCTTCGGGTTTAACTTCCAATTTAATGACTAACAGCACAAACCCACCCTCCAAGCCACCCATTGCAGCTGCGTCCACACCGGGCGAAAAGTCGCCTGCGACAGTTGCATTGGGATGGCTCCACACGGCAAGATTCCTGACAACAGCCCCCCAGCTGCATTTCCTGCCGGAGCTGGATGTGCCTGAAATTGCCTTTGTCGGGCGCTCCAACGCCGGCAAATCCACCTGCATCAACACGCTCACGCAGCAGAAGCAATTGGCCTTTGCGTCCAAAAAACCCGGCAGAACCCAGCACATCAACCTGTTTGCCTTGGGAAAACAGGGCATCACCGATGCCGTCCTCACGGATTTGCCGGGGTACGGCTACGCGGCCGTACCTAAACAGGACAAGATCCGCTGGCAACAGGTCATGGCCAACTACCTTGTCAGCCGCAAAAACCTGCAGGGCATCGTCCTGATGTGCGACCCCCGCCACGGCATGACCGAACTCGATGAAATCCTGCTGGATGTCATCCGCCCGCGCGTGGCGGAAGGCCTGAAGTTTCTGGTGGTCCTGACCAAAGCCGACAAACTCACCCGCAGCGAAGGTGCCAAAGCGCTGTCGATTACCAAACTGCAGGCCGGCGGTGGCGAGGTAATGCTTTTCTCTGCGCCCAAGCGCACGGGCATCGAGGACGTCGCCCAGCTATTGTGGCGTTGGGCACACCCCGAACCGTCGCAGCCTCCAGCTCCATGATGGAGACTTGGCAGCAAGCGCTGCCGCACGGGATCACCCTGAGCTGTCGCGCAACGGGCCAGCGTGGCAGACCTGTTCTGGTGTTTTTGCACGGCTTTCCGGAAGGAGCCTTCGTCTGGGATGCATTGCTCACGCATTTCTCCCGACCTGAAAACGGCGGCTACCGGTGCGTGGCTCCCAATCTGCGTGGTTTTGAGCAATCGACTGCGCCCGCCGAAGTTTCAGCCTACCGTCCCAAGCACCTGGTGCAGGATATTGCTGCGTTGATCGATATCGAGGCAGGGGGAGACAACGCAATTGCTGCCCTGATTGCGCACGACTGGGGTGGTGCAGTCGCGTGGAATCTGGCCAACCAGATGCCCCAGCGCATGGAAAAGCTGGTTATTTTCAACTCCCCGCACCCGGGCACGTTCCTGCGTGAACTGAAAAACAGCACATCGCAGCAGGAAGCCAGCGCCTACATGAATTTCCTGGTGCAACCAGGTGCAGAGCAGCACCTGGCCGCCAATGACTTCGCGAGAATGTGGGCCTTCTTTACCGACATGGGCAACCAGCGCAAGGCGGACAACTGGCTCACCGAAGACGTCAAACAACAGTACCGGAATGTCTGGTCACACGGCCTGCAGGGTGGCTGCAACTACTACCGTGCATCTCCGTTACGCCCCGCTACGGCGACCGATCCAGCCGCATCGGTGGTCGAGATACCCGTCTCCATGCTGACCATTGTGGTCCCCACCCTGGTGGTTTGGGGCATGGATGACACGGCGCTTCCACCTGCGCTCATCGAGGGACTGGACGCCTATGTTCAGTATCTGACGGTACACAAGGTGGAGGATGCCACGCACTGGATCATCCACGAACAGCCAGCGCTGGCAATCCAACTGGTCCAGGACTATCTTTCCCAGCGCAAAGGCTAGCTAATAGGGCGCAGCCTCTCCCGAAGGCCGATCCTTGAAACGTTTGTGCACCCAGTAATACTGGGACGGCATAGTATCGATATACCCCTGCAGGCGCAGGTTCATTAAGGCGGTATCTGCCGCCGAATCGGCCGTTGGAAAATCCTGCCAGGCAGGGAGTATTTCCACTTCATACCCTTGCGGCGTCATACGGGTGATGACCGGCACTACCTTGGCCCGGGACAGGCGTGCAAAGCGGGACAAGGATGGAATCGTCGCCGCCAAGACCCCATAAAAAGGGACGAATACCGACTCGGAAGGGTCAAAATTCATGTCCGGCAAAAGATACAGCGGCTCACCACCGCGAAGGGCTGCAATGATGGGCTTGACACCGTCGAGTCGCGCGACCATCTCCGGAGAACCAAAGCGGCGCCTTCCTGCGTGGACCCAGACATCGGCTGCGGCATTTGCCTGCGGGGAATAAATGGTGGCGAAACGGCGCGAAATCTGCTGGGTCAAACCCGTCCAGCCCGCATCCAGGCCCATGAAATGGGGAGCAAAAATAACGGTCGGTGCATCGCCATCGAGTTCCTGCAGCGCACCTATCAACCGCACACGCGACCGAACGGTGTCTGGCGCTCCATGCCATAGCCAGCCACGGTCCAGCCAAGCCTGCGCAAAGCAGATAAAGGTGTCCAGCGTGGTTTTTTGTATCTGCACTTCGGACCACTGCGGAAAGCACAGCCGAAGGTTGGTCGTCACCACGCGCCGTCGCGAAACCACCACCCAATACAAGGTGTGGCCGAGGAGCGCCCCCAGCGCACGCAGCCAGGAAAGGGGTAGCCAACGCGACCACTCCACCAGCTTCAATGCAATACGCGTCAACATGCCATGCCCCGTCCAAACTCAAGCCACATCGCGCGGCGCCTTGTATCGGGCATAGCCCCACAAATACTGACCAGGCGACTGGCGCACCAGGGCTTCCATGGCCCGGTTGATTTCCAGCGATGCCGCTTCGACCGTCGGTGGCAACGCCAATCCCAA
This sequence comes from Pseudomonadota bacterium, assembly GCA_963205375.1. Lineage (GTDB taxonomy): Bacteria > Pseudomonadota > Gammaproteobacteria > Burkholderiales > Burkholderiaceae_C > Allorhodoferax. The sequence goes on along the minus strand of CAUJJV010000067.1, from coordinate 14,158 downwards.
TGACGAAACATGCACTTTGTAGCCACGCCCCCAGGACAAGCGTTCACCCCAGGCCACCAGTACCTCGGCCCCAGTCTGTAAGGCCAGCCGCGCGGACAGCGTCATCGTGTAGGCATCGCGGCCAAAAAACGGCAGCCAGACACCTTGCCCTACAGGCGGAACCTGGTCGGGCAGCAAACCCACACTTTGGCCCTGCTTGAGCGCTTTGATCAATTGTTTGACGCCGGCCAGCGTCGTCGGCGCGGTCATCAAACCCGGCCTGGCGCGGGATGCGACCACCCACTCGCGCAACCAGGCCTGGCGCGGCGGACGGAACAATACCGTCATGGGGTGACCAGATTGCCCAAACTTGGCAGCATAGGCTTGGGCAGTCACTTCAAAGCACCCCAGATGCGGTGTCAGAAACACGATGCCATGGCCCCGGGCTATGGCCTGCTCCACATGCTCCATACCCTGCCATTGCACATCCACCGGACGCCCCTTCCAGAGCCGTGGCAACTCGATCGCCATCTTGCCAGCTTCGCCCACCGCCGCGTGCCAGCCACTCCCATCGATACCCGCCTGGCGCACGTTGTCCATAAAACGGCGACGGTAGACACCGGATGACAGAAAGGCGATCCAGCCCAACAACCAGCCGAAGCTATGCAGCAGCCACAACGGCAACAGGGACAGCAATTTGAAGACCAGGGTCATGACTGAGATAAAATCGTCGGGTCGCTGAGTTACGGAACTACTTGCAGGGCGACACCACATGGGCATACCGATACGGGTTGCCATTGTGCCTTGTCAACACTGACGAATCTGCTAAAGCGTTCGCTGCAAGCTCCAAAGCCCAAGCAACGCGACTTGATGAACTTTTTGGAGAACATGTATGGCGAACGATTTTCTGTTTACATCCGAGTCCGTTTCTGAAGGCCACCCCGACAAGGTGGCAGACCAGATTTCCGACGCAATCCTCGACGCGATTTTCAAGCAGGACCCCAAAGCTCGCGTGGCCGCCGAGACGTTGACCAACACCGGTCTGGTCGTGCTGGCAGGTGAAATTACCACCGCCTCCCACGTCAACGTGGACTACATCCAGGTGGCGCGTGACACCATCAAACGCATCGGTTACGACAACACCGAATACGGCATTGACTACAAAGGCTGCGCCGTGCTGGTGGCCTACGACAAGCAATCCAACGACATCGCCCAGGGTGTGGACCACGCATCCGACGACCACCTGAACACCGGCGCCGGTGACCAGGGTCTGATGTTCGGCTACGCCTGCGACGAAACCCCCGAGCTGATGCCCGCTCCCATCTACTACGCCCACCGCCTGATGGAGCGCCAGGCCCAGCTGCGCAAGGACGGTCGCCTGCCGTTCCTGCGCCCGGACGCCAAGAGCCAGGTCACCATGCGCTATGTGGACGGCAAGCCCCACAGCATCGACACCGTGGTGTTGTCCACCCAGCACAGCCCCGACCAGTCGGAAACCCAGACCACGATGAAGGCCAGCTTCACTGAGGCCATCATCGAAGAGATCATCAAACCCGTGCTGCCCAAGGAATGGCTGCAGAACACCCGCTACCTGATCAACCCCACGGGGCGTTTCGTGGTGGGCGGCCCCCAGGGCGATTGCGGCTTGACCGGCCGCAAGATCATTGTGGACACCTACGGTGGCGCCTGCCCCCACGGTGGCGGCGCGTTCTCTGGCAAAGACCCTTCCAAGGTGGACCGTTCCGCTGCCTACGCTGCCCGCTACGTGGCCAAGAACGTGGTCGCCGCTGGCCTGGCCAAGCAGTGCCAGGTGCAGGTGGCCTACGCCATTGGCGTGGCTAAGCCCATGAACATCACGGTCTACACCGAAGGCACGGGCGTGATCAGCGACGACAAGCTGTCAGCCATCGTTGCCGAGGTGTTTGACCTGCGTCCCAAGGGCATCATCCAGATGCTGGACCTGCTGCGCCCGATCTACGAGAAAACCGCCGCCTACGGCCACTTCGGCCGCGAAGAACCCGAGTTCACCTGGGAGCGCACCGACAAGGTCCAGGCTCTGCGCGCGGCCGCTGGCCTGAAGTAATTGCCCCAATGAAAATCCAGACACAACGCTTCATTGACCGATGGGTCGGCCAACTGCTGTGTGGTGCGGTGTCTGCGTGGGTACGTTTGACAGGGCTATTCGGTGCGCCTGCCCGCATGGGAAAAGCACCGAAAAATATTCTGGTGATCCTGCTCTCGGAAATGGGCAGCATCGTCCTGGCCGGCCCCATGTTTGCGGCCCTGCGCCGGCAGTACCCGGGTGCGGCCATCCACATCCTGCAGCTCAAGAAGAACCAGGAAGTATCCAGACTGCTCTCGCTCACTGAACCTGAGTACATGCACACGCTGGACGACAGCTCGGGGGGCGCTTTGATTGGCGACATCCTGAAGGTCAGCCTGCAAATGCGCAAAATGGGTCTGGATGCGGTGATTGACTGCGAACTGTTTTCCCGCGTCAGCGCCCTGCTGTCTTTCAGCACTGGGGCACCGGTGCGTGTCGGCTTCACACCGCACACGCAAGAAGGTCTGTACCGCGGCAGCTTCATCAACCACGCGATCCCCTACAACCCCTACCAGCACATCAGCAAGCAGTTCCTGTCACTGGTCGACGCCCTGCAGTCACCGGATGGCATGCCACGCAACCGGGCTGGCGCCATCCGCGAGATCCCTGCCGAGCCCGAACTGTCGGTGGACTTCACGTCGGAGGAACTGGCCGCGTACCGCGCCAAAGTGGAATCCGACCACCCGGTGACCCGGACACGCAAACTGGTGCTGGTATATGCCGGCGGTGGCATCCTGCCCGAGCGGGCCTGGCCCGCCAGCCACTACGCCCGCGTGGTGCAGGGCCTGTGCACCTCGGGCTACGCGGTGGGCCTGATCGGACTCAAGGACGATGCAGCCCTGGCGCAAGACCTCAAAACCCGGGTCAGTAGCGACGCCTGCCTCGATCTGACCGGCTACACCAAGAGCATCCGCGAGCTGCTCATGCTCATGCATGCCAGCAGCCTGCTCATCACCAACGATGGCGGGCCCAGCCATTTCGCCACCGTCACTCCCATCCAGACCATGGTTTTTTTCGGACCCGAGACCGGCAAACTGTATGGCCCACTGGGCAAGCGCACCATCATTCTCGAATCGGGCATCGCCTGTTCGCCCTGCCTCACCGCCTATAACCATCGCCTGACCTTTTGCGATGGCGACAACCAGTGCCTCAAGCGCATTGCGCCCGACCCGGTGCTGGACCAGGCCCTGGCCTTTCTGCAGATGCAAGCCCCAGCAGGCGGCGCAGGTACAGCGGCATGAGTGCCCCCAATACCGTGCAGCGCGCCACGCTGTGGGCGCTGGGCTTGCTGGAGCGCTACCGCTATATCAAGTTCGGCATCGTGGGGGCCAGCGGCACCGTGGTGAACCTGCTGGTGCTGCACTTCGGGCACGAGTACCTGTTCAACCAGATCGAAGCCGGCTACAACAAACCCTACTTCTCCCTGGCGCTGGCCATCACCCTGGCCACGCTGAACAACTTCACCTGGAACCGGCTGTGGACGTGGGCCGACCGGGTGCGTACCCTGGAAGCTGGCGAGGTCCACCCGGTCAGTTTGCGCCTGCTGGGCATGGAGTTCGGCCAGTACGTCACGGCCTCGGCCTTTGGCAGTGCGCTGCAGTACGTCCTGACACTGCTGCTCTCCAACACCATGGACTACCGGCTGGCCAACATCATTGCCATCCTCGCGGCCAGTGTGAGCAACTTCCTGGCCAACGACCGCTGGACTTTCAAGCGCCATAAGAGATGATGCCCCCACGCTCTACCATCGCGGTGCCCTGGCTCTGGCTGGTGCTGGTGAGTGCGGCTGCATTGCTCTATGTGCTGGGCCTGGGCAGCTTCTACGCGCCCACCAACGGCGATGAGATGGTCTACATCCACATCGCCCGCATGACGGCGGAGTCGGGCCACTGGCTGCCGTTGCAGTCCGAGATCGTGGATACCCGCAACACCAAGCCACCGCTGCTGTTCTGGCAGGCAATTGCTGCAGGCAATTGGGGGCACAACTGGAGCCTGGTGGCGTTGCGCCTGCCCAGCATCGCTTACACCTTTGTCACCACCGGCCTGCTGGCGTTCTTTGCCCACCGCATCAGCGGGCAATGGCGCACCGCCTGTGTCGCCGCTGTGCTGTACCTGCTGTTTTTCTCCACTTTCCGCTACGGCCGGGTGTACCTGACCTCGGCACCAGAAACCTTCTGGCTGGCACTGCCGATGCTCTGGATGCTCTGGCAACCGTTGCGCAACACACCTCCAGGAGTGCAGCAGGCACCGGCTGCGCCGCAGCTTGGCTTCGTGGCCTACACGCTGTTCGGCATGGCCATGGGCCTGGGTGCGGCCTACAAATCCTTTGCGCTGGTTGCGCCGGCAGCGGCGGCATTGTGGTGCGCCATTCTGGTGAACAGCATGCCCCTGCGCTGGCCCGTGGTGATCCGCACCACGCTGGGCGTGACCTGGAGCACGTTGATGGGCCTGGGCATTTTTGCGCTGTGGTTTGTGCTCGACCCGGACCCTGCCTCCGTCTGGCAGGAGTTCGTGGTGGCTGAGAACGCCGGCAAGATGTCGGGGGGGCAGGGCTACTGGCATGCCGCGCTGTTCGGTGCCTACCCCATGTGGACCCAGTTGCTGGCCTACCCGGAAAATGGCGGACTGCTGTTCTTTGCGGTACTGGGGTTCCTGCTGCTCGGGCTGCCACGCGCTTTCAAAAGCCAGACCTATGTGCAGATGACACCGGCCATGCGCATCCTGCTGGTCTGGCTGGTCGTGTGGCTGGTCATCTTCACCATCCCCAGCCAGCGCTCGGCCCGCTACGTGATCCCGGCCATGCCGGCGCTGGCGATTGTCATGGCCTTGCTTTGGGACCGCATTCCCCGTGTCTGGTTTTGGGTCACAGCGGCCATCACGGTGCCTGCGCTGGTGATGCTGGCCCGCATTGCCTGGGTGATGGGTGACATGGAAATTGCCTCACGCTCCTCGAATGCTATTACTTTGATAGCTGTCTGCGCAGGATTGACGGGGGCTGCAGTCACTTTTTTCTATAAATCATGGGCTCGCACAGGTGCTCTGGTAACCTGCCTCTCGGTGTACGCCACCTTCGGCCTGATGGTGGCACCACTGGAAGATGCGCGCTTGCAATACAGCCCGCAAGTGCAAAGTGCGATGCGGGGCGTACGCATTGCAGTGCCCAATGGATTCACCGGCCAGTTCGAGCGCTTCCGCTTCGTGTTTCCCGACAGCCGGCTGGTGCCCTACGACGCAGAAGGCCGCAACACCGGTGCACTGCATCCTGAGCTGCCGCCTGGCGAGCGACTGCAATATCTGTTGCGTGAATTTGATGCGGTTGTCTGGTTGCAGGAGAATGGGGCGGATACAGCCCCGACCTGCGTACCAGCCTGCCGGGTCATTGGCCAGCGGTGGCACGTCAAGAGCCGGCACAAGGGTGGCGAAATCACTCTGGACAACCTCTGGCAGCCCCAGCAGTGGCTGTTCCGGCGGGAGTGGCTGGTGGTCGGGGCACAGAAACCTTAACTTAAGCGCAGACGCAGGAACTACCGGACGTGCTCAACGACATTCTTCAAAGCCGACACTTCCGAAGACTCGCGTACGGATCGGTACTGCTGCTGATCATCACCGTCATCGGCACCCTGGGCTACCACGAGATCGGCTCCCCCAACGCGACGTGGGTGGACAGCTTCTACATGACCTTCATCACCATTGCCACCATTGGCTATGGCGAGATCGTGGACCTGTCGCAGCACCCGATGGGGCGGCTGTTCACAGTGTTTATTTCCGTGCTGGGAATTGGTACCCTGAGCTACCTGTTCTCCATGGTGGTGGCGCTGCTGATTGATGCTGACCTGAACGCAGGATTGAGAAAGAAACGCATGGAAAAAGAAATTGCCGGACTCTCGGACCATTACGTCATCTGTGGCATTGGCCGCGTGGGCTCCAATGTCGCCACGGAGCTGCTCAAGACCAAACGCCCTTTCGTCGTCATTGAAAGTGACCGCGAAGCGCTCGATAACTGGCTGGAGCACCACCCCAAAACCCTGCACCTGCACGACGATGCCGCCGATGACGACGCCCTGCACAAGGCCGGAGCCGGGCGCGCCGCCGGCGTATTTGCCGTCACCGGTGATGACAGCCACAACCTGATGGTGGCGCTGTCGGTCAAAATGAGTGATCCCAAAGTGCGCGTCGTGGTGCGCCTGCACGACATTCGCAACACCAAGAAAGCGCGCCGCGCTGGCGCCGACGAGATCGTCTCCCCCGACTTCACCGGTGGCATGCGCATTGCCTCTGCCATGGTGCGTCCCCATGTCGTCAACTTCATGGACAAGATGCTGCACAGCGATGAAGGGCTGCGCGTGGAGGAAGTGATTGTGCCCAATGGTTTCGACCCCACGCCACTGGCCACGCTGATTCCCAAGTCCCGCGACTATCTGCTCATGGCGATTCAGGAAAACGGCAAATGGCTGTTCAATCCGGCGGACGACCACCCCGTGCAGGGCGGCGCCACGCTGGTGGTGATGGCCAACCCTGAAGGGCGCGCCCACATCGAGAAGCTGGTCAGGGCCTGACCCGTCCCGCTTCGCGTCAGGGCAACACGCCACGCCGCCCGGCGAAGCCTGCTCGCACAGCGCGCACGTTCAGATACAGCCAGAGCCAGGGGTCCAGCAGGGCATCCCAGACATGGCCCGTGGGAAGGTGCAGAGCCACATACACACCGAGAACAATGACCACCAGCACCGACATGGAATGCTGGCGCGCCGACCCGCCCTGCAACACCCAGGGCAGCAGGGCCAGCAACACCAGCAACGCCGGCACTGCAGCGTTGAACCCCCACGCGTACAGCGACACGGGGAGTAACGCCAGGGTATCCAGCAACAGTGCCCAGCCCAGCAACACGCCCGCCGCCAGCCATGCACCACTCCAGAAGCTTGGCCCTTCCCGGAAACGCCCAGAACCAGTCCGGCGCCAGACCAGGTCCACAGCGCACAGCAGCACCGCCATCACACTGGGCCCCTGGAAAGCCAGCCCCAGCCAGTGCACGGGTGCGTACGGCCCAGGCAACCAGGCCCACACCATCAAGGCAGACGCCAACACCCAGGCGGCACGTGGCTGCAGCCCCAGCCGCGTGCCCATACGAACGCCCAACCAGGCCAGCAAGGTACCCCAGCCGACATGCAGCCAGAGTTGCACCAACCCCAAGGCGGGCAAACCCGGGTTATCCGCGCTGAAGAGGGAAGCCGCGGCATTCATGGCGAACCTCCTGGTGCAAAGCGCTGCCAGGCCAGGCGCTGCCGGTCCACCGTGTAGCTGATCCACAGGCTGTTATCTGCCCAGGCCATGGACGGGTAGGAAAACTCGTCCATCGGCGCTCCGCTGGCCAGGGTCGCCAGCAGTGACCAATGCACCCCATCGCTGCTGTGGCTCAGGTCCAGACGGGCACGCGAGCCCGGTGAGGAGTTATGGGCCAGCACCATCTGGCCGGCCCCAAGTGCCATGCCACCGACCGATGCATCCGGATTGTCCAGCGCCAGGTCTGGCAGGTCCCGCCAATGCTGCCCACCGTCATCGGTCGCCACAGCGCCCACTTTGCCGTTGGCGCTTTCATCGCGCAGCAGGCCAATCCAATGGTCAGGCGATTGGGCCAGCAATGTGGGCTGAAGCAGATGCTTGCGGGCCGACATGCGCACCATGCCCTGGAAGTCGCCCTGCGCGTCAAATCGCAGTGCCACGGGGTACTTCCATCCCAGCTCGAAATGCACTGGCAACACCATGCCGCCGTCGGCCAGTGGCAGGGGGGTATTGCGCACCAGATGGCTGGTATTCCACAACCACGACAGTGGCAACACCCGCACCGGCGAGAACTCCAGCGCATCCAGGTTCAGGCTGTGACTGCTCTGGCGCAAATGCAGGATGCGGCTGGCCGCCCAGCCGCCCCAGCCAGTCGCAACCACAAACAGGTGGATGCGCCCGTCGGCGTCCATCCACGCCACCGGATTACCGAGCCGGCGCACTCCGTGCCCCAGCTGGGCTCCCAGCACGTGCCGGTTGGCAACGATGCGCGGTGCACTCCAGGCCTGCATGCTGCGATCCCATTGCGACGCCGCAATCTGCACCCCGGGGCCACTCTCACGCTCGCCAGAAAACCAGAACACCGTCAGGGCAGACGGCCCGCCCGGGGGCATGACCAGCAGGCTGCTGGCATGCGCCGCCGCCGCCCCCGCCGGCATGGGCAAATCCCCCTGCGCCACCTTGTGCAGTCGGGTGACATCCACCGCCACAGGGGCCGCGGCGGCGTGAACCACCGCACGGGCTGGCACCGGAGCCGCCGGGCGCAGCACCCACCCCGCCGCCATGGCCAGCACTGCAAGCACCAGGGCACAGAGCAGGCGCAATAGACGGGATCGAATCAACATCCGTGAATCTTAGTGGCTGGGCATGGGCAGATGCAGGCACGGCCTGCAAAAAACCCCTGAACCGCGGACAATCGTCCGCATGAAAACCGTCCTGTCCATCGCGCCGCTGGGATTTCCGTGGCAAACCATTGACCCCTTCCTGTTCTGCGTTCACCACAACGATGCCTATCCGAAAGGCAATGCCAGCCTGGGGCCGGACCCCGCGCTGCTGGCCGGGCGAAACCTCGGGCAGGACTTTGCAGGCAAGGACGGCTGGAGCATGTACCACGGCCAGACCGTGCCGGGCTTCCCCTCGCACCCCCACCGGGGTTTTGAGACCGTCACCATCGTGCGCCACGGGCGCATCGACCATTCCGACTCGCTGGGTGCAACCGCCCGCTTTGGCAGTGGTGATGTGCAATGGCTGACCGCCGGCAAGGGCATCGTGCACTGCGAGATGTTCCCTTTGCTCCATGCGGACGCGCCCAACCATGCCGAGCTGTTCCAGATCTGGCTCAACCTGCCGGCGAAAAACAAAATGGCCGAGCCGCACTTCACCATGTTCTGGCATGAAGACATTCCCCGCATCCAGGCGCAGGACACTGCCAACCGGCTCACCGAAGTGACGGTCATTGCTGGCGACCTGCCAGGCGCCCGGTGCCTGCCCCCACCACCCGATTCCTGGGCCAGCGAACTGGATGCCGAAGTGGGCATCTACACGATCAAGATGGCACCAGGCGCGCAGTGGACGCTGCCTGCAGCGCAGCACGCCGCCACCCGGCGCCAGCTGTATTTTTTCAGTGGCTCTTCTCTGACGGTGGCGGGTGAAGCCGTTACGCCCTCCTCCGTGGTGGAGGTGCGCGGTAACCATGACTGTGTACTCCACAACGGCAACACCGAGGCCGAGCTGCTAGTGCTACAGGGCCGGCCGATTGGTGAACCGGTGGCGCAGTACGGCCCCTTTGTCATGAACACCCAGGCCGAAATTCACCAGGCGTTTGCCGACTACCGGCGTACCGAATTTGGTGGCTGGCCCTGGGGGGTGAGCGACCCGGTGCATCCGCGCGACAAGGGGCGTTTTGCCCTGCATGCCGACGGCAAACTCGAAGAGCGCTGACAGGGCGGGGTAGGCGAAATCGCTCGTGTCCCCCGGCCTGCGGCCTCCTCCTTTACCTCGCTATTTCACCTACCCCGCCCTGTCAGCGCTTGCTGGCGCTCGCCACCAGTGCCGCCATGGTCTGCGCATCCGGGGTCCCCTCTGCCCGCAAGCCCGCGATGATGCTGGCCTGATTGATAGCGGGCTGGTTCTGGCTGACTTTCCATTTGCCGCTCAACTGCATGAGCGTGATCTCGATACCCACGATCGCCTTGACCATAGTATCGGTGTAGGCCCGCGGCGCGTCGTCCACGGCCCAGGGTTGGGGGCGTACTGCTTCCTGCTGCTGGGTCAGCTCGGTCACCTGCTGGCGAATCCACTGGGCATCGTCATGCACCGTGAGCAGGCCCCGGGCCTGCACCACCACATAGTTCCAGGTCGGCACCACCTTGCCATGCTCCTGCTTGGTGGCGTACAGCGAAGGGCTGACATACAGCTGTGGCCCCTGGAATAAGGCCAGCACAGGCACTTCAAAATTTGTAGCGTTCCACACAAGGTTGGCGCGGGCTACATGCCCTACGAGCGCTCCAAGCCCGGCAGGAGACGGCCGGTACAGCAGCGGAACATAGTTGGCCACCAGTCCGTCCGGTGATAGCGTGACCAGGGTGGCCAGTGGATGCGTTCGCACCAGCTGGTGCAAGACCTCGGTGCGGGTTTCTTCAAAGTGCGTGGGCGTGTACATGGTGTCTCGCTGGGTGGGAATACGGGAGAGCAAAGCGGGGGAGCACCGATCGTAATTCGGAGGCATGCTCAAAAAAATACCGTTTAGTATCCATAATTACCATTTAGTTCATAAGGTTACTTATTGGTATTACATTACGCCTACGCCAGTTTTTTGGCGGACCCGGTAAACAACCCATTTTTGGAGATCTCCATGAAAAAGACCCTCATCGCTTCCGTTCTGGCTCTCGGCGCTGTGTTTTCCGCACAAGCCAAAGACATCGTCGACACCGCCGTTGCTGCGGGCAGCTTCAAGACGCTGGCCACCGCGCTGACGGCAGCCGGACTGGTTGACACCCTCAAAGGCAAAGGCCCCTTCACCGTGTTCGCTCCCACCGATGAAGCCTTTGCCAAGGTACCCAAGGCCGATCTGGACGCGTTGCTGAAAGACAAGGCCAAGCTCACTGCGGTGCTGACCTACCACGTGGTAGCCGGCAAGGTGATGGCCGCTGATGTGAAGGCAGGCAAAGTCAAGACCGTGCAGGGCTCTGAACTGACAGTGACTACCATGGGCGGCGTCAAGGTGGACAACGCCAACGTGGTGAAGACCGACATCGTCGCTGACAACGGCGTGATTCACGTCATCGACAGCGTCGTGATCCCCAAGTAACGCTACCTGCTGGTCAGACTGAGTTCCGCCCTGGGCCGCCAGTCGGTCTGGGGCGGAACTGTTTTTGCAGCCCCCAGAAACAACCGCTCCGATTCAAGCTGCTTGGCCGCCAGATAGTCACGCACCGCAACACCCCGGCTCAAGGCCAGCTCCCGCATGGCGTCCTCATTGACTCCGATGCTGGCCAGCAGCAAGGACTCCATCTCGGGTGCCGGCAAGGTTTTGGCAAAACCCACCAAGTTGCGTGGCTTGGTAATGTCAGCGCGCCGGTACACCTCCTTGAGCAGTGCGGGGTACTCGGCGTCGGTCACGGCGGTCACCGCCACCGTGTCCTGCCCGGCCACGGCGGCCTGGCGGCGCTTCTCGGCCAGCAACAGGCCGCGCAGTCGCTCCCGCTTGAGGGCCTCCCGTTCAGCCTCCAGACTTGCGGTTCCCAGCACCGTGACCTTCAGGCCGGGCCGGTCCACCAAGGCTTGGGCCACTTTGTCCAGGCCCTGTCTGGCATCCGCTGTCAGCACACTGGAGCCAGGAGCAAAGCTGACATTGCTCAGTTCGTCGCTGCCGCCCAAGGCACTGGCCAACAGGCTGAACGGTGACGTCAGGGCCTTGGCAATCAGGTTGGTGATGACCTTCCAGATCACCGGCCCGATACTGAACTGCGGGTCGTTCAGCGAACCGCTGATGGGCAGGTTCAGGTCGATCACGCCATTGCGGTCGGCCAGCAGCGACACCGCCAGCTTGACCGGCAGGCTGTTGGGCGCACCATCCACCTTGTCGCCAAAAGTCAGCTGGTTCAGAACCAGGCTGTTGGTGGCGGTCAGTTGCCCATCGGGTTTGATCAGGTAGCTGACGTCCACACTGAGCTTGCCGCGCTCGATGCCGTAGCCCGCGTACTTGACCGCATAGGGCGACAGGGGCGGCAACTCCAGGTCGCGCACCTTGCCGCGCACGTCCAGCGCGAGTGGCCTGGCCAGAGGGTTGATCTTGCCGGTGATCTCCAGCGCCGCACTGCCTTCGGCGCGCCCGCGCAACTCCAGGTCGGCCAGTTGCACCACACCGTCCACACTTTGCGAGGAGAACTTGCTGAGCCGGCCGGTGAGTTCGCTCAGGTCGGCAGAATAGTTGGGCTGGATGAAACGGTCCGAAAAAAGTACCTTGCCGTGCACCAGACTGACCGGCCCCACGGTGATGATGGGCGCGGGACCAGCCGGGGTCGCAGGTGCGGACGCCACAGGTGCTGAAGCAGCTGTGGCAGGGGCAGCAGCCACTTTGCCGACATCTGCTGGTGCGGGTTTGACCAGGTCCTGCAGGTTGAGCCTGCCTTGCGGGCTGATCAGCAGACGGGCATAGAAATCGGTCAGCGCAGCCTCGCGCACCTGCACGCGCAGGGCGGTGCCCGGCACCATGTCGAACTCAATGCCCGGCACGTTGAGCGACTTCCAGCTCAGCAACTCTTCCCCCACCGGCAGCCCCTGGCCACCCGTGGTCTGCACACTGTTCGAGCGAAAATCCTCCAGCGCGGCATCCATGCGCAATTGCACTTGCGGCCCGCCCGCAGTCGCGGCATAGCGCACCGTACCCTTGACACTGGCATCCGCGCGCAGCAGCTCGATATTGAGCCGGTCTGCCACATAGGGGGCAAAGGCATGGGCGGGGATATCCAGTGCGTCCAGCGTACCCTGCACCGTGACCGGGTCCCACATCACAGTGCCGCTGTACTTGAGCATCCCCGGCTCAGTCTGGCCTGCCTTGATGCGGGCCAAGACGGTCAGAGGGGCCGGCTTCTTGCCGTCGAGCGTCAGCGTCTTGGCCAGCACCTTCAGTGCGGAGATCGTTGCCATCACTGGCCGCGCAGGCAGGCGGTCGTCCAGTGCTACCGCGCCGTCGTCCAGGGCCAACTCGGCCACCGCCACTTTCCATGGCGGCGTAGTCGCCGCGGTATTCGCGGCAGAGGCAGGAGCTGGTGTGTCAGCTGCAGGAGCCGTCTTCAACCAGCGCTGGAACATCCAGCGCCCCTGCGCATCCCGATCCACCGTGGCCGAAGGTGCACGCAGCGCCACCTTGCCCACGCTGGCGGTGCGGGCGGTCAGGTCTGCCTGTGCATCGGTGATTTCCAGCCATTTGAATCTGGGCAATGGCGCCGCCGATTCGGCAGCCAGTGCCTTGTCGGCCACCAGCGCAAAGTCGCGCAAGGCCAGCCGTGGCAGTTTGAGCTGCACCTGCCCGTCCTTCCACAGCGCCTGGGCCTCGGCCTCCAGCACGCCAGCCACCTGCGGTACCAGGAATTGCGCCACATAGGGCGCAGTCACGCCCAGCGGCAGGTCCTTCAATGTGGCCTCGACGCTGCCAGCGCCATCGGTGCCTGTGCCCTTGAAAGCGAACTGGGCGGTTTTGTTGCCCGACGGTATTGCCAGACTGCCTTCCAGCGTGGCCGGCTTGTCGGTAGAGGGCCACTGGATCGCCTGGACCTGCAGTTCGATGTCCTTCACATCCCGCTTTGCACTGGGTGCCAGGGTATCGTCGGTCCAGTGCACCGCGCCCTTGTGCAAGGCAAAGCGCGCCAGTTCCACCTGCCATGCCGGCTGGGTGGTCTGCGCTGGCGTTGCAGTCGCAGGTTTAGCATCATTTTGGCCTGTAGCCCCCGTATTGCTTGCGCTAGCAGCTATGATTTCAGGAGCATTTTTCGATTTGACGGAGGTTGCCAAATCCAGATTGATATGGCCCGCACGGTTACGCCGCACCTGCAGCTCCGGCGCCACGATCTCCAGCGACTCCAGCCGGACCACCTGCTCCAGCGGACGCACATCCGCCAGCACCGCATGGATGGACTCCACTCCCAGCAGGTCCTGACCACCAGCCTCCGCCAGGTCCAGTGAGGACACAGTGGCCGAACCTTTGACGGACACGGCCAGGCGGGGCTGCTGCTCGAAGGCCACGCGCAAATCGGTGTCCAGCACCGCCGCCTTGAGCTGCAGCGGCAAGCCCTTGGGCAGGTAAGGCAGGTACGGCGTCACATCAAATTGGGAGATGCGTACCGTGGCCTCGCCTTTGCGGGTCTGGGCAAACGGGGTGCCCTCGGCCGCGGTATCAAAGGCGCTGCCATTGAGTTCAAATGCCAGGCGGGGCGTGACATTCACTTCGCGCTGGGACGCCAGGCTGCTCAGGAAGGGCAGCGCGACATGCAGCTTGCGCACCACGTGCTTGCGCTC
>CAUJJV010000066.1 GCA_963205375.1 Pseudomonadota bacterium | reverse complement strand
GATCACCTGCCCGAGCAGGCCTTCTACATGGTCGGCACCATCGACGAAGCGTTCGAAAAAGCTAAAAAGATCTGATTGGCGGTAAACCATGAGCACCATCCACGTTGATGTTGTCAGTGCTGAGGAGTCCATCTTCTCCGGTGAGGCCAGGTTTGTGGCCCTGCCCGGCGAAGCGGGCGAACTTGGTATCTACCCGCGCCACACGCCGCTGATCACGCGCATCAAGCCCGGCTCGGTTCGCATCGAGAAGGCCGATGGCAGTGAAGAGTTCGTGTTCGTGGCCGGTGGCATTCTGGAAGTGCAACCCAACTGCGTGACCGTGTTGTCTGACACGGCGATCCGCGGCAAGGATCTGGACGACGAAAAAGCGAACGCTGCCAAAGCTGCCGCAGAAGAAGCCGTCAAGAACGCCAAGAGCGAACTCGATCTGGCCAAGGCGACATCCGAGCTGGCTGTGATGGCTGCCCAGATTGCCGCGCTGCGCAAGTTCCGCCAGAAGAAATAAGCACCGCATGCTTTTTGGACACAACCGCCTTCGGGCGGTTTTGTCATTCTGGAGCGCCTTACCAAAACTGGCGTCAGTACAACACGGGCGCGTCGGGCAATTCGTTGGGGTTGTTTTGCCCAGGCTCCAGTGGATAGTGCGCTGCCAAAATGGCCCCCACCGCGTCTACGGACTGGGCGAGACCCTGCTCGAATTGGTCTCCCTTCAGGGCCTCTGCTAGCTGACCTACGATGTCTGACCATTGGGTTGGGCTGACCACCCGGTTGACGCCTCTGTCCGCCACCAGCTCAATCGCGCGTTCGGCGAGACACAGATAGATCAGTACCCCGTTGTTGTACTCGGTGTCCCACACCCGCAAGCGTCCAAACTGGGACAGCGCGCGCTGGCGGACCAGCGCAGCGGTGGCATCGGGACGGAGCAAATAACTGTTGGGCAAGCCTGCTTCGATGCAAATGCGGATTTCGCCGGAATGCAGTGCTTCGCTGGCTGCCACACGTGTATGGAGGCGCTGCAAGACATCCGGGCGCAGTGCGCGTGCGCTGTCATCTGCCCACCGGTGCTTTAGAAGTCGTATCCAGCGAGAGAGCATCACCAGCCTCCTGAGGCGCCGCCGCCACCAAAACCACCGCCACCGCCGGAGCTGAAACCGCCGCCGGAACCCGAGCTCCAGCCGCCACCGCCACCACCCGTGCCACCCCAGGGACCGCGGGAGTGCGACTGCGCGAACCGGCCCAAACCGCTGACCAGTGAAAACACCAGAGCCACCACGCCAGCCAGGATCGCCACCAGCACGCTGGTCGTCACCACGAAAGCAATGACACCCGCCGCCCCCCCGGCCACCACGGACCCCAACTTGCTACCGAACATGTTGCGCAGGATGGCGCCACCGACCGCGACGGCAAAAAACAGGAATACCGCCAGATCCATCCACTGAAAATCACCTGAGCCTGAACCGGACTTCGCTGCTTGCGGAGCTGGGAGTGCTTCGCCCCGGATCAACGCCATGATCTGGTCCAGCCCGGCGCCGATGCCTCCGGCAAAGTCGCCTTGCTTGAAGAACGGCGTGATGGTCTGGTCAATGATGCGTTTGGCAGCCAGATCCGGTACCGCCCCTTCGAGGGCCCGGGCCACTTCAATGCGCAGCTTGCGGTCGTTCTTGGCAACGATCAGCAACAGTCCATCCCCAATGTCCTTGCGCCCAATCTTCCAGGTGCTACCGACCCGGTTGGCATAGCTGGCAATATCTTCAGGTTGCGTGGTCGGCACCATGAGCACCACCACCTGCGATCCACTGGCGGCCTCAAATGCTGCCAGCTTGCCATCCAGTGCCTGCTGCTGCGCGGTCGTCAGCGTGCCAGACGTATCAACGACATGGCTGCTGAGCTCGGGGATGGGTACCAGGGTCTGCGCCTGTGCGCCCAGCGCAGCAAACGCCAGCCACAGCAGGAACAGGCTGGGCAGCGCACGCCACTGTACCCGACACAACGACCGCATGCCGGTGCCTTACTTCTTGTTGAAGTCCACTACGGGCGGTGCGCTGATGGCAGCTTCGTTTTGCACTGCAAAGGCGGGCTTGGGCTGGTAGCTGAACACCATAGCGGTCAGGTTGCTGGGAAAACTGCGTGCCAGCACGTTGTACTCCTGCACGGCCTGGATGTAGCGGTTGCGGGCCACGGTGATGCGGTTTTCGGTGCCTTCGAGCTGCACGCGCAGATCGCTGAAGCCCTGGTTGGCTTTCAGGTTGGGGTATTGCTCGCTCACCACCATCAGGCGGCTCAAGGCGCTGCCAAGGTCACCCTGGGCGGCCTGGAACTTCTTGAACGCCTCGGGGTTGTTCAGGGTCTCGGGCGTGACCTGGATGGATGTAGCCTTGGCGCGCGCCTCGATCACCTTGGTCAGCGTTTCCTGCTCGAAGGCTGCCTCGCCTTTCACAGTGGCAACGATATTGGGTACCAGATCGGCACGCCGCTGGTACTGGTTGAGCACCTCGCTCCAGGCCGACTTGGTTTGCTCGTCCAAACGTTGAAAATCGTTGTATCCGCAGCCAGACAACGCCATCGCTGCGAGAAAAGCCAAGATCCATTTTTTCATAGTTCCCTCACTGGTCAACAAACCATGAGCATACATGGGAGCAGACCTTCTGCCCACAAGGGGACACGGGCAAATTCCCAAACACGGCAAAATACGGCACCTTTCCAATGCAGTCCGCAGATGCCAAAAGCCAGAAAACACGCAGCCCTTCACAGCAGCAAACCCGATGACATCGAAGCCGCGTTTTACGACGCCCTGCAGGCGGGGGACCTGGAGCGACTGATGGCCTGCTGGGCCGACGACGAAGACATTGTGTGCGTGCACCCGGGCGGTCCGCGCATTGTGGGCACCCATGCGATCCGGACGGCCTTTGAAGCCATGTTTGCTGACGGCGGAACGCTGCAGGTCCGGCCAGAGCACATTCGCCGCATCGACGCCATGGCCAGCGCGGTCCACAGCGTCATGGAAAAGGTTGAAGTGCCCACCGCGCAAGGCCCAGCCCACGCCTATGTACTGGCCACAAACGTGTACCACAAGACACCCCAGGGATGGCGCATGGTGGTGCACCATGCCAGCCCGGGAACCCAGAACGAGGCGCAGGAGATCCTCCAGAGCGCTCAGGTGCTTCATTGATGAAATATGCCTCTAACCCGCGTCCATAAAGCGCAAGTAGCTATGAAATATATAGCGCCCAGATGGCTGCCGGGTGGAAACCTGCAGACCATCTGGCCCGCGTTGTATTCGCGCCGGGTGTTTGGCCCGCATCCCCACTACACGCGGGAGCGCTGGGCGACGCCCGATGCGGATTTTGTCGACGTGGACTGGCTGGTCCGGGCGGCAGACACGCCTGCCAAGACCTTGCTGGTGCTGTTCCATGGACTCGAAGGCTCCTCGCGCAGTCACTATGCCGAGGCTTTTGCCGACTATGCGCAAAGCCATGACATGGCCTTTGCCGTGCCCCATTTCAGGGGGTGTAGCGGTGAACTCAACCAGGCACCACGGGCCTACCACTCAGGTGACTACGAAGAAATTGACTGGGTGCTGGAGCGTTTGCGGGAGCGGCATGCGGGCAACATCTTCGCCGTGGGCGTGTCCCTGGGCGGCAATGCATTGCTGCGCTGGGCGCAGGAAAAAGGCCACGATGCCAGCCGGGTGGTGTCGGCGGTTGCTGCAGTCTGTTCACCCATTGACCTGGCGGCAGGTGGCTGGGCTATTGGCCGGGGCTTCAACCGCCTTGTTTACACCCGCATGTTTCTCAACACCATGAAGCCCAAGGCCTTGCAGAAGCTGGCCCAGCATCCGGGCCTGTTCAAGCGGGAGGCTCTGCTTGCGGCACGCACTCTGTATGACTTCGACAACGTGTTTACCGCGCCGCTGCATGGCTTCAAAAGCACGGAAGATTATTGGGCGCGTGCCTCCGCCAAGCCGCACCTGCACACCATCCGCATACCCGCCCTGGTGGTCAATGCGCGCAACGATCCCTTCGTGCCGGCCTGGTGCCTGCCGTCCCAGCGCGAAGTGGGCGACTGTGTGACACTGTGGCAACCCGCGCATGGCGGCCATGTCGGCTTCCCGCAAGGGCGAATACCTGGCCATGTGCGCACCATGCCCGACGCTGTCGGAGGCTGGCTCGCCCAGCACACGAACAACCAGACGCTTTATGGATGACATTGTCAAACAGGCCATGGCCAAGTGGCCCAACGTGCCCCACTGCTACGGCTGGCTGGGACTGGATGCGCGTGGCAACTGGTACATGCGCGACGATGCGGCGCAAGGGGCAGGTGCGTTTGCCAGCGGTGCGCCCGGCGCCAAGGGCAGCCTGCTCAAGCACGAGAAGCTCATCGCGTTTATCCAGCGCAACTACGGTAGTGACGCAGCAGGGCAATGGTTCTTCCAGAACGGTCCGCAGAGGGTCTATGTGGAACTGGAGGCCACGCCCTGGATCTGGCGGGTGAATGACCAGGGCCAGGTGCAGGCCCATGACGGGCAGGCTGCAACCTGTCTGCGTTGTGTCATGGATGAGCACGGTTGGCTGTACCTGTACACCACCGTCGGGTTTGGCTTGGTGCACACCCAGGATATCGAGCAGGCGGCCAACGTCATTGAACGCGGTGCATGGACAGTGGAGGAGGTTCCCCGCAAGGAACTCGCTGTGCAGTACGGTTACGTCACCAGTCCGCAGGCCACAGCGGCCGTGCGGGCGTAAAAAAGCCGGCATCAGTGGCCGGCTTTTTTTGGGAGCGAACTCCGGATTACTTGGCAGCTTCAGGCTTCTTGGGCTCTGCTAACTTGCCACCGCTGCCATTGGCCATGTACACCACGGCGCGCGCCACTTCGTAGTCAGAGAAGTCACCGCCACCCTGGGCACCCATGGCGCCTTTGCCCTTCAGGGCGGAATTCAGCAACGCTTCAAAACCCGTCGCAATACGTGCACCCCACGCACCAGCATCGCCAAACTTGGGGGCGCCCGCTACGCCAGCCGTGTGGCAAGCAGTACATTGCGCATTGAAGACCTGTTCGCCAGTGCGGGCTTCACGGTTGGCATCGCCAATTTCCACGGAGCCGATTTTCTGGATGCGCTGGGCGACGGCTTTTTCGGGATTGGCAGAAACCGGCGTCGACTGGCCACCGGACATGTAGGTGTACACCAGACCGCCGATGATCAGGATGGGAATCAGGAAAGAGAACAATCCTGTCACGATCAATTGCTTGGGGCCTTTGGTTGCGGTGCTGTGGTCGCTCATGGTGTCCTCAAATAAATCGGGTACGTTGATGTCAGCCGACGATTATAGCGGCCCCACTGGTTGAAACCCCCTACAATGCTGCTTCTCCGTGCGGCTGTAGCTCAGTGGATAGAGTATTGGCCTCCGAAGCCTATCGTCATCCAGGCTTCCTGCGAAAATGTGAGTATTGGTCTGTTTTTAGAGTTGCGGCTGTAGCTCAGTGGATAGAGTATTGGCCTCCGAAGCCAAGGGTCGTGGGTTCGATCCCCGCCAGCCGCACCAAGTGACCGTTTTAGAGCGTGTCAGAACACCTCAAAACCCGCTTGGCGTATAGCTACAGTGGGGTTTTATTTGCCTCATAGAGTTTCAGGCGGTAACATGACATACCGCCGAAGAAGTAGCATATTTGGCGGTATTTGCAGATTCTGCAAACTCACATACCGCCAAAAAGGGCTCTATGGCACTGACAGACACCTTTGTTAAGAACGTCAAGCACAAAGGAGCCACGTCAGGCGACAAGTACTCCGATGGCCGCGCTATGTATTTGCTGGTCAACTCAGTCGGTAAGTATTGGCGCATGAATTACCGGTTTGCTGACAAACGGAAGACTTTGGCGTT
>CAUJJV010000065.1 GCA_963205375.1 Pseudomonadota bacterium | reverse complement strand
CCGCTGATCCCCGCCGCGCTGCGCCGCACGTCCAAGTTCCTGACGCACCCGGTCTTCAACACCTACCACTCCGAGACCGGCATGCTGCGCTACATCCGCATGCTGTCCGACAAGGACCTGGCGCTGGACCGCAGCATGATTCCGCTGGGCTCCTGCACCATGAAGCTCAACGCCACCAGCGAGATGATTCCCATCACCTGGCCCGAGTTTGCCAACATCCACCCCTTTGCCCCCGCCGACCAGCGCCAGGGTTATACCGAGCTGGACGAACAGCTGCGCGCCTGGCTCTGCGCCGCCACCGGCTACGCCGGCATCAGCCTGCAGCCCAACGCGGGCAGCCAGGGCGAATACGCGGGCCTGCTGGTCATCAAGGCTTTCCACGAAAGCAAGGGCCAGGGCCACCGCAATATCTGCCTGATCCCCAGCAGCGCGCACGGCACCAACCCGGCCAGCGCCATGATGGTGGGCATGACCGTCGTCGTCACCAAGTGCGACGACAACGGCAACGTGGACATGGCCGACCTGCAAGCCAAGTGTGAACAGCACAGCGCCAATCTTGCCGCGGTGATGATCACCTACCCCAGCACCCACGGCGTGTTTGAAACATCGGTGAAAGAGCTGTGCGCGCTGGTGCACCAGCACGGCGGCCGCGTCTATGTGGATGGCGCCAACATGAATGCGCTGGTCGGCACCGCCGCCCCCGGCGAGTTTGGCGGCGACGTCAGCCACCTGAACCTGCACAAAACCTTCTGCATCCCCCACGGCGGTGGCGGCCCAGGTGTCGGCCCTGTCTGCGTGGTCGAAGATCTGGTGCCTTTCCTGCCTGGCCACGCCACCGGTGGTGTGCCTGGCACAGGCGCCGTGAGCGCGGCGCCCCTGGGCAATGCCGCCGTGCTGCCGATCAGCTGGATGTACTGCCGCATGATGGGCCCGGACGGCCTGCGCCATGCGACCGAGGCGGCCATCCTGGCGGCCAACTACATCAGCGCGCGCCTGGCGGACCACTACCCCACGTTGTATGCATCGGAGGGAAAGGATGGCAAGCCGGGCCACGTGGCCCACGAGTGCATCCTGGATTTGCGCGGTTTCAAGGACACCTGCGGCGTGATGGCCGAAGACGTGGCCAAGCGCCTGATGGACTATGGTTTCCACGCGCCCACCCTGTCCTTCCCGGTGCCCAACACGCTGATGGTGGAGCCTACCGAGAGCGAAACTCTGGCCGAGCTGGACCGTTTTATCGACGCGATGATTGCCATCCGTGGCGAAGTGAGCAAAGTCGAAAAGGGCGAGTGGCCACAGGACAACAACCCGCTCAAACACGCCCCCCACACCGCCGCCAGCCTGCTCGGTGCCGAATGGGACCGCCCCTACAGCCGCGAGACAGGCGCCTTCCCGGTGGCCAGCCTCAAGGCCGTGAAGTACTGGCCCAGCGTGGGTCGCGTGGACAACGTCTATGGGGACCGCAACCTGTTCTGCAGTTGCGTGCCGGTAGCGGACTACGCCAACACCTGAGCCAAGCGCATCTGAACCGGCCTATGATTCGTGCATGTCCGCACGACACAGGTCTCCACACAAGCCAGGGTTACTCTGGGTGTCTGCTGCCATCGCCGCATCGGTGCTGCTGGCAGGCATCCTGGCTTTGACCCTTCTGTTGGGACAACAGGCACGCCTGGAGTCCGGCGTTCAGCAGCTGGTTGACGCCGCTTCAAGCGCCAGGGTGCCGGAAGCCAGCAAGGAAGCCGAGCAGCTACGCACATCGATCGGGGAAGCACGCGCGATGCTGCTCTGGGTGGCCGCAGCTGCTGCGGTGGGTCTGCTGGCGGTGTCTGCAGCCATCTATCGCTTGCTGGTCCGTCCCGTCGTCCGTCTGGCAAACACCCTTCGCGACAGCAGCGGACAACCTGCACCGCACGGAAAAGAACCCCTTCGGGAACTGCAGATGCTGCAGGACGCGACCCTCGCGCTGGAGGAAACCCGCAGGGAGCTCGATGCCGTTCGGGACGCGCTGGCGCAACAGGTGCACACCGATGCACTCACCGGCCTGGCCAACGGGCGCATGTTTGAAATGCAGGGGCAACAGGCGTTCTTCCATGCCCAGCGCTATGGAGAAGCTCTGTCCGTCATCGTGCTGGACATCGACCACTTCCAACGCATCAACGACCGCTATGGACACGACAGTGGTGATGTGGTCCTGCGGGCGCTGGGGCGCTACCTGAAAGAAGCGGTGCGTGCCGCAGAGCGCCCCGCAGCACGCATTGGCGGAGAGGAATTCGCGATCCTGGTTTCCCATACCGCAGCCGACGAACCGGCCCTGTTTGCAGAGCGCCTGCGCCGGGGCATTGCGGTGATGGAAGTGGTCATGCCGACAGGCTCGCTGTTGCGCCTGACCACCAGCGCAGGGTTTGCCAGCCGCAACGAGACCGACCAGGACCTCAACGCCCTGATGCGCCGCGCGGGGGATGCGCTCCAGCTGGCCAAGCAGAACGGGCGCAACCGGATAGAGCGGGCGCCCTGATCAGGGATGCTATATTTTTGATAGCTATTCGCGCATATTCCGCGGGGGCTATAGGCCAATTTCACTGCAAAGTGAAGGTATCCATCGCCAGCATGCTGTACATCACCTCGCGGCTCAGGTACTCGGGCCGGGCGTCTGCACCTGCTGCGCCCAATGCAAAGAACAGCGGCAGAAAGTGGTCTTCCGTCGGGTGCGCACGGTGGGCATGCGGCGCCTGGCTGCGGTAGTTCAGCAAGGCCTCCAGATCACCTGCGGCCAGCTTCGATTCAATCCAGCGGCTGAATTCCGTCACATACGGCGCAACCTCCCGCTCACCGCCAAAGAACTCGGCCAGGTTGTGCGTCATGCTGCCGGAGCCCATCACCAGCACACCCTGGCTGCGCAGGCTTTGCAGGGTCTGGCCCATGGCATAGACCTGGCGCGCATTCCAGCCCACAGGCAGCGCCACCTGCACAATGGGGACGTTGGCTTGGGGCAGCAAATGCATCAGCGGTACCCAGGTGCCGTGGTCGAAAGGCCGGTTGGCATCGGCCTGCGCGGAAATGCCCCCGGCGCCCAGCAGTGCAATCACCTCCTGCGCCAGCGCCGGATGGCCGGGTGCCGGATACTGCAGTTCGTACAGAGCGGGTGGAAAACCGCCAAAGTCGTGCCAGGTGGTGGGCTGGGCCGTGGTCATGACCGCGGGCGAGCGCGCCATCCAGTGGGGCGACATGATGACAATGCCGCGCAGATCCTGGGGCAGCGTACTACCCCATTGGGTCAAGGCCGGACCCGTGGTGCCAGCTTCGACCGCGAACAGCGGAGCGCCGTGGGAAACAAACAGGGTGGGCAACGGGGAAGCGGTCATGGGAGATACCTCGGTGAAATCAAGGCTTGAACTTTATCTGTCGTTAGATCAAAGATAAATAACCAATGAATTGATTTACTGTCTTTAAAATATTGACAATGAAAACACACGCCCCACTTCCACTCTGGTCCCTGATCGCGCCGATTGCAGGCTGGCTGTTGCTGGCCCTGTCGCTACTGGGCCTGCAGGGTGGGCTGTGGTTGGTGCTGATGACCGCTGCGCTGATTGCCGGCGTGCTGTCCGCGGTGCACCATGCCGAAGTGGTGGCGCACCGCGTCGGCGAGCCCTATGGCACGCTGGTGCTGGCGCTGGCGATTACGGTGATCGAAGTGGCGTTGATCGTCTCGCTCATGCTGACTGGCGGACCACAAACCACCGCACTGGCGCGCGACACGGTATTTGCCGCCGTCATGCTGATCCTCAACGGCATTGTGGGCCTGTGCCTGCTGGTCGGTGGCAGCCGCTACCGGGAGCAGACCTTTGGCCTGCTGGGTGTCAGTGCCTCGCTGGCGACGCTGGCGGCCATCGCCATCCTGACGCTGGTGTTGCCCAACTACACCACCAGCGTTCCGGGGCCGGTCTACAGCCCAAGCCAGCTGGCTTTTGTGGCGGTGGTATCGCTGGTGCTGTACGGCACCTTTGTGCTGGTGCAAACCGTACGCCACCGGGACTACTTTCTTCCCCCCGACGCACACGAGGACCACGAAGCCCATGCCCAGCCCCCCAGCAACCGGCTGGCAGCTGCCAGCGCGGCACTGCTGCTGCTGAGCCTGGGCGCCGTCGTGCTGCTGGCCAAGTCGCTGGCGCCCGCCATTGAGCTGGCGGTGGCGAGTGCAGGCGCGCCCAAGGCCGTGGTGGGCATCATCATTGCCATGGTGGTGTTGCTGCCCGAAGGCCTGGCTGCCTACCGCGCGGCCCGTGCCAACCGGCTGCAGACCAGCCTGAATCTGGCACTGGGTTCGGCCCTGGCCAGCATTGGATTGACGATTCCTGCGGTGGCCATCGTTTCGCTGGCCACCGGCTGGACGCTGACGCTGGGCCTGGACATCAAATCCACGGTGCTGCTGCTGCTCTCGCTGTTTATCAGCACACTGTCACTGGGCACCGGGCGCACCACGGTGCTGCAGGGGGTGGTGCATCTGGTCGTCTTGGCGACCTATTTGTTCACCACCATCGTTCCCTGATTCCAGCCAGACCCCATGGACCCGTTTCGCCAGATGCAAGCCTTCACTGCCGTCGTGCAGGCGGGCAGTTTTGTCAAAGCCGCTACGCGCCTGGACACGTCCAAGGCGGTCGTGTCGCGTCTGGTGCAGGAGCTGGAGGCCGCACTCGGCACCCGGCTGCTCAACCGCACCACGCGCAAACTCTCGCTCACCGATGCGGGCAGTGACTACTACGAGCGCAGCCGGCAAATTCTGGAAGACCTGGCGGATGCCAACGCCGCAGCCAGCCAGGGCGCCAGCGACGTGAGCGGCCGACTCAAGATCAACGCGCCACTGACTTTTGGCAACCTGCATCTGGCACCGCTGTGGGGCGAGTTTCTGAAGCTGTACCCCCGGGTGGATCTGGACATTACGTTGACCGACCGCGTGGTGGATCTGGTGGACGAAGGTTTTGACATGGCGGTACGCATTGCCCGTCAGGACAGCTCCTCCCTGGTCTCGCGGACCCTGGCGCGCGACCGCATGGTGATGTGCGCGGCACCCGGCTACCTGCGCCATGCGCCACCGATTTGCACCCTGGACGATATCGCGCAGCACAGTGTCATGGCGTATGCATGGTGGAGCGGCGGCGACGATTGGCAGTTTGAGGATGCCGACGGGAAAGTGCAGCGTGTGGCCACCCATCCGCGGCTGCGCGCCAACAGTGGCGATACCTGCCGCGCCGCAGCACTGGCCGACCAAGGCGTGATTTACCAGCCTGGGTTCCTGGTGGCCGATGACCTGCGCAGTGGCCGCCTGGTTGCAGTGCTTCCCGAATTACGCGGGCCGGAGATCACCGTGAATGTGGTTTACCCGAGCCGCAGGCATCTGCCCGGCAAGGTGCGCGCCATGGTGGATTTTCTGGTGGCGGCCTTCCAGACCCCGGCCTGGCGTTAGGGCTCGGGTTAGGAACCGAGCAGTGCCCCCACCGACAGCAACAACGCGAACCCGAGTTCGAAGCGGAACACGCGGAACAGGATGGCGTTGTAGGGCAGCCCCGGCGAACACTCCACAAAGTCGCGGTACAGGCGCCATGCCATGGGCGCCAGCACACAGGGCAGCCACAGCCAGGGCCCGCCCTTCACCGCCATCAGGCACTGCAATACGAAGGGCAGCGCCAGCAACATGCCCAACAGCCGGTGCGAAGCGGTCTCGCCATACCGCGCTGCAAACGTGGAGCGGCCCACCTGCCGGTCGTGCGCCATGTCCCGGTGGTTGTTGACCGCCAGCGCAGCAGCGGCGAGGCAACCGATGGATACTGCAGCCATCCAGGTCAGCACACCGGTACTGCCGGCGACCAGCCAGTCGGTCCCGAGCACTGCCACCAGGCCGAAGAAGACAAAGACCGTCAGCTCTCCCAGCGGCGTGTAGGCGATTGGCTTGGGTCCGCCCATGTAGGCCAGCGCCGCCAGCAGCGATGCCGATCCCATGGCCAGCACCGGCCAGCCCCGGTGGGCCACCAACGCGAGGCCAAGACCTGTCGCAATCGCCGACAGCACCACGATCACCACGCGCACCTGTATCACGGACAGCCAACCGCTGGACGTGGCCCGCGGCAGCCCAATGCGGGTCCCGGAGGCCTCCCCGCCGCGCACGGTGTAACCCACATCATTCTGCAGGTTGGTGATCAACTGCATCAGCAGGGCCGCCGCCAGTGCCAGCCCTGCCGCCAGTCCATCGATGAAGCCGGTGCGCAGGTATCCCAGAGACCCACCCACCAGCACCGGACTGATGGCCACCAGCAGGCTGCGTGGGCGTATGGCCACCAGCCAGGCAGCGAGGGAGTGGGGGTGTATCGGCATGTCTGCCATCCATCATGCAAGGTCGGTGCCATGGCGCAACCGCCACACCTGCAGTGCGCACAGGCCCGCAACGGCACTCGTTGCCGCGGTCACCCAGAACACACTGGCCAGGCCAAAGCGCTCACTCAGCATCCCGCCCAACAGGCTACCCACCACCCCGGAGATGCCGTAGCCGAACACCGAGAACAGGGCCTGCCCCCTGCCCCGTAAGCGCCCCGGAAAATGGTGCGTCAGCAGAGCCATGCAGGCGCTGTGGTGGGCGGCAAACGTCAGCGCATGGGTCGCCTGCGCCAGCACCAGGACCCACAACACTGAAGCCGCCGCCGCGGTGGCAGCCATGCGGGTAGCCATGAGCGCCGCGCACAGCACCAGCCAAGCGGACAGGCTGAGCAGCGGCAGCCAGCGCCCCTGTGTCAGGAACCAGCCAATCTCCACCGTGACCGAAACGGCCCACAGCAGACCAATCACCGCCTTGCTGTAGCCCAGTGAATCCAGGTACAGCGAGAAGAAGATGTAGATGCCCATGTGCGACAGCATATGAAAAAAGATCGAAACAAACAGCCAGCGCACCCGGGGCTGGCGTAGCACGTGTCCGATGGAAGGCGCACTGGCGGAATGTGGATGCGGTGCCTCCCGTGCATCCGGCAAGGCCCATGCGCCAAGTACCACCGCCCCCAGAGTCAGACTGGCCACCCATGGAAATGACTGCATGCCTGCCTGGTCAAACCACCAGCCCGAGACCAGCACAGCGGCCATAAACCCCAGCGAGCCCCACAGGCGTATGCGCCCGTAGCGCCGGGCATCAAAGCCGCCGCCCTGGCTGACCACGTGGGCCACG
>CAUJJV010000064.1 GCA_963205375.1 Pseudomonadota bacterium | reverse complement strand
CGCAACAGGGACAAGGGGTGTGAGCGCAAAGTGAGTCCCAATGCAGCGTAATCAAAGGTCACTTCTTCGCCCTCGTCCGCAGCCACCAACGCAAGCTCATCCTCGTGGATCGGTACGCCTTGCAGCAGGGCTGGAGCCTTACGCAAGGCAGAAGCGTCCCAGACCTGCTGGCGGCGATGGCCGCTGAGCGACAGCAAGGCGTCGGCACTGGCCAGGGCCTTGAGGTCGCCCGCGTCCAGCCCACAACGCAGGGCCAGATCCTGGGTGCTCACAAAGGGGGCTTTCTCGCGCTCCGCAGTGATGCGGTCGGCAACCCCTTGGGTGAGTCCGCTGGCGATGCGCAACCCCAGGCGAATGGCGGGCTGGACCGCACGCCCGTCCTGCGGCATTGCGTCTTCCGAGGGCGCTTCCAGCGTGCAATCCCACGCGCTGTGTGCCACATCGACTGCACGGACTTCCACGCCATGGCGCCTGGCATCCTGCACCAGCTGGGCCGGGCCATAGAAGCCCAGCGGCTGGCTGTTGAGCAGGGCGGCCAGAAAGCAGGCGGGTTCATGCCACTTGAGCCAGCAACTGATGTAGACCAGCAGCGCAAAGCTGGCCGCGTGGCTCTCGGGAAAGCCGTATTCGCCAAAACCTTCCATCTGCTTGAAGATGGCCTCGGCAAAGTCCAGTGGGTAGCCGCGATCCACCATGCCGCCCACCAGCCGGTCGTGGTACTGGCTGACGTTGCCGTGGCGTTTCCACGCAGCCATGGAGCGGCGCAGGCCGTCGGCTTCCCCTGGGGTAAAGCCAGCGGCCAGTACGGCAATCTGCATGACCTGCTCCTGGAAGATGGGCACGCCATGGGTGCGCCCCAGGGCTTCCCGCAAGGCCGGGTAGGGCGACTGCGCCGCCTCCGGGTTTTTCCGGGCCTGCAGATACGGGTGCACCATGCCGCCCTGAATCGGTCCCGGCCGCACGATGGCCACCTCCACCACCAGGTCGTAGTAACACCGGGGCCGCAGGCGCGGCAGCATGCTCATCTGCGCACGGCTCTCGATCTGGAACACGCCCACGGTATCGGCCCGGCAAATCATGTCGTACGTGGCCTCGTCGTCCCGCGGGATGTCCTGCATGCGCAGGGGCACTGGCAGCTTGCGCCACTGCGTCACCATTTCCATACACCTGCGTATGGCACTGAGCATGCCCAGGGCCAGTACATCCACTTTCATCAGCCCCACAGCAGACAGATCGTCCTTGTCCCACTGGATGATGGAGCGGTCTGGCATGGATGCGTTTTCCACCGGCACCAGCCGCGTGAGCGGGCCTTGCGTGAGCACAAAGCCGCCCACATGCTGGCTCAGGTGGCGCGGAAAGCGCTGGAGTTGGGTGGACAGGTCCAGCCACAGCTGCAGACGGCGCGGGGATGGAAGTGCAATGTCCCTCTGCGCGTCGCAAGCCTGGATGGCAATGCAGTCTGCTCCGTGTCCCCCGCCCGCTGCGCGGGCTCCTCCTTTACCTGCGCAGACCGCATTGCCATCCAGGCGTCTAGCCCTCGTGGAATCTGCGTTATCAGCTACTTTTTCGATAGCAGACTGCAAACGATCGCCCAGCACATCGCGGCTGTACATGCCGGGGTGCTCCTGGGCCATGGCGTCGATCAGCGCCTCGGGAATTTCCAGCGCGCGCCCTACATCGCGCAACGCACTGCGGGGCCGGTAGCTGATCACCGTGGCGGCAATGGCAGCACGCTCTCGCCCGTATTTTTTGTAGATGTACTGGATGACCTCCTCGCGGCGCTGGTGCTCGAAGTCCACGTCAATGTCAGGTGGCTCATTGCGCTCTCTGGAGATAAAACGCTCAAACAGGAGTGAAGTTTCCCCAGGGTTGGCTTCGGTGATGTGCAGGCAGTAGCAAACCACCGAATTGGCTGCCGACCCCCGACCCTGGCACAGGATGCGTTCGCTGCGTGCAAAACGCACGATGTCGTGCACCGTAAGGAAATACATCTCGAAGTGCAACTCCGAAATCAGCGCCAGCTCGTGCTCCACCCGCTGGCGGATGTCGTCCGGCACGCCCTGCGGGTAACGCGCCTGAGCGCCCTCCTCCACGTACTGGCGCAAGGTCTGCGCCGGCGTGTGGCCGGGCAGCACCGCCTCCAGCGGGTAGTGGTAGCGCAGTTCATCCAAGCTGAAATGGCAGCGCTCCGCCACCACCAGGGTGTTGGCCAGTAGTTCCGCCGGGTACAGTGCGGCCAGACGGGCGCGGGTGCGCAAGTGCGCCTCGGCATTGGCCTGCAAGGCAAATCCGCACTGCGCAACCGGCTTGCCCAGTCGCACGGCGGTGAGCACATCGTGCAAAGGCTTGCGTGATCGCACATGCATGCGCACATCGCCTGCGGCCACCAACGGCACGCCCGTGAGTCTGGCCATCTGTTCCATCCGGTGCATGGACAGCGCATCACCCGCCCCCATGCCTGCGCGGACTGCGATCCACACGCGCGCTCTGGAATCTGAGGAAAATAGAGCGCTAGCCCTCGCCAATACTGCGCAGGCCGCTTCCATAGTGATAGCAGATGGCAAGGACAGCAACACCTCGCAGTGGGCCAGCGTAGCCCAGGTCACATCCTCCCAGCGCACGCGGTACTGCCCCTTCGGGGCTGCACGCCGCGCCAGCGTAATGAACTCGCACAGATGGCCCCAGCCCTGAAGGTTGTGCACCAGCGTCACCAGGGTAAAGACCCCGCCGCGCCCCGGCAACTCCACCTGAAATTCCGCGCCGAGGAGTAACTGGATGCCCAGGCGCTGCGCTGCGCCATGCGCCCGCACCACCCCCGCAACCGAACATTCATCGGTAATCGCCAATGCGCTGTAGCCCAACTGGTGCGCCCGCTCCACCAGTTCTTCCGGCTGCGAGGCACCGCGCTGGAAACTGAAATTGCTCAGGCAATGCAGTTCGGCGTAGGAGGGAGACTTTGGTGAGGATAGTTTTGGCACTCATGAACTGTACATATAAACAGTACAAATGCAATGCGCGACCTATTTTTCACCTTGTGATAATTTGTAGGCGCCCGCAAGATTTGGTTAGTCCGAACGGGATATTGAACGCAGGAAGCTGCCAGTCGAAAATTGGGCAACAACGAATTGCAAGAGAAAATAGTTATGAAACTCACAAAATACTTGGCAGTAGCCGTTACTGTGATTGCAGCGAGCCTGCCAAGCGTCTCGTCCGCTGCATCTTTTAGTTGCATCAGCAACAACACTGGAAGCTGTGCCACGACTGTTTCGCCTCTGATGAGTTGGACGTTAGTGGGGACGCAGTTGAGCATTTTCAATAACGATTCCCCTACCAGCGGATCGTTCATTTCT
>CAUJJV010000063.1 GCA_963205375.1 Pseudomonadota bacterium | reverse complement strand
ACGCGCTCACCCGGTTGCACCAGAACTACCTGGACTGCGGCATCCGAAAGCGTGACGATGCGAAAGAAATGCGCAAACACCAGCCGGACTTCAACCCCCAGCGGCCCCGGTTTTAGCTACTGGACACGGCCTAGCCGTGCTGGGCTTGTTATTCAGCGGGAAAACTTGAAGACCGCCGTGCCTGCCATCAGGTTGGGCGCGACGCGCACCAGGCGACTGTCCTGCAGGCCAAAGCTGTCGGTGATGTTGAGCTGGTTGCGCTGCGCCAGCACTTCAAAGTCCGCATAGGTTCCCACGCGGATATTGGGGGTGTCGTACCACTGGTAGGGCAGGCGTTTGGTCACCGGCATGCGACCCATCAGCACGGCCAGGCGATTGGGCCAGTGACCAAAATTGGGAAATGCCACGATGCCGTTCTTGCCAACCCGCGCGGTCTCGCGCAACATCACCTCGGCATTGCGCAGGTGCTGAAGCGTGTCGATCTGCAGCACCACATCAAACGAAGCGTCGTCAAACATCGCCAGACCTTCATCCAGATTGAGCTGGATGACGTTGACGCCGCGCTTGACGCAGGCCAGCACGTTGGCATCATCGATTTCCACGCCGTAACCGGTACAACCGCGGGTGCGCTGCAGGTGGTCGAGCATGGCGCCGTCGCCACAGCCCAGGTCAAGCACGCGTGCTCCTTCGGGCACCAGTTGGGCAATGGCATGCTGGATGGTTGCGTCGCTCATGGCTGCAACTCCTTGGCAATGCTATCAAAATAAGAGCTAACTACACCCATGTAACGGGGGTCATCGAGCAAAAATGCATCATGACCGTGCGGTGCGTCGATTTCGGCGTAACTCACATCGCGTTTGTTGTCGAGCAGCGCCTTGACGATCTCGCGGCTGCGTTTGGGGCTGAATCGCCAGTCGGTGGTGAAGCTCACCAGCAGGAACTTGCAGCTGGCATGGGCCAGCGCCTGGCTCAGATCACCGCCGAACTTGCGCGCCGGGTCGAAGTAATCCAGCGCCCGGGTAATCAGCAAGTAGGTGTTGGCATCGAAGTACTCGGCGAACTTGTCACCCTGGTAACGCAGATAGCTCTCGATCTGGAACTCCACGTCCTGCGTGGAGTACTTGTAGTCACCAAAGGTTCTGCCATTGCCAGCGGTCTCCGCAAGTTCTTGCGCCACGGCGTCGCGCAACCTGCGGCCAAATTTCTCATTCATCACATCATCGCTGAGGTAGGTGATGTGCCCAATCATGCGGGCAATGCGCAGGCCGCGCTTGGGGATGACGCCGTGCTGGTAGAAGTGTCCGCCGTGGAAATCCGGGTCGGTCACGATCGCGCGGCGTGCCACTTCGTTGAACGCAATGTTCTCGGCTGTCAGGTTGGGCGCACTGGCCACCACCACCGCATGCGCGACCCGTTCGGGATATTGCAGGGTCCAGGACAGTGCCTGCATGCCGCCGAGGCTTCCGCCCATCACGACAGCCAGTTTCTGGATACCCAGTTGGTCGAGCAGGCGGGCCTGGGCGTTCACCCAGTCTTCTACCGTCACCACGGGGAAGTCGGCACCATACACCTGACCCGACGGTGAATCCGGATTCACATGCATCGGGCCGGTCGAGCCGAAGCAGGAGCCCAGGTTGTTCACCCCGATCACGAAAAAACGGTTGGTGTCCACCGCCTTGCCGGGGCCGATCATGTTGTCCCACCAGCCTTCGCTCCTGTCCTGTCCGGCGTAAACGCCCGCCACATGGTGCGAGGCGTTCAGGGCGTGGCAGATCAGCACCGCATTGGACTTGTCGGCATTGAGCGTGCCATAGGTCTCGAAACTGAGCGCGTATTGGCAGATCGACGCCCCACTCTGCAAGGGCAGAGGTGCGTCGAACTGCATGTTTTGCGCGGTGGCGATCAGACTCATTGCTTACCCGTATTCCCAATAAAAAACCCGGCGTCGCAAAAAACGAGGCCGGGCTTTATGTCGGTCCGTCTTTAGCTGCATTTATTAAGCGCCCGCAAGCTGGAGCAAATTGGCGCTGGAGGAATTGTAGCAATGCTGGCCGCACTACGCCGGCGCGGTTGCCACCTCTGCCATCCATCGGTCCAGATTCTGTTCATTGGCCGGCTCCACGATATGGCGCACCGCTGCGGCGACGGCGGCATCTTCAAACGCCTGCTCCCATACGATCCGGGTGCCTGCCCCTACGGGGGACAGTGTGATGGTCAGCCGGAACCGCGGCGCGTTCTCATGCTGGATGACCAGCCTGTGCGGCGACTCCACAACAACGAAGGAGGCAACATTGGGGTAGTTCGCTCCGTCGGGGCCGTGCATCGTGAAACGCCAGGCGCCTCCCGTTTTCACTTCGCAGGTGTCAAACGTATTGCGAAATCCTGCAGGCCCCCACCATCTGGCCAGGCGCTGCGGGTCCAGCAGGGCAGCAAATACGGCGTCCGGTGCGGCAGGGAATTCCCGCGAGGTAGTGAAGATCGACATGGTGTGTGAACTTACACCAACTCCAGGTAACGCTGCAACTCCCAGTCCGTCACGGCCTGGTTGAAGCGGCGTACTTCCCACTGGCGTGTCTGCACAAAGTGCGTGACAAAGGCATCCCCGAGCAGGTCACGCGCCAGGTCCGAGCGGTCCAGAGCGTCGGTGGCTTCAGCGAGCGTGCGCGGCAGACGCTCCACCCCTTCCGCACCCACATTTGCGCCAGTCACCGGTGGCTGGCTGAGCTCCATTTTTTTCTCGATGCCGTACAGCCCGGAGGCCAGTGCCGCCGCAATCGCCAGGTAGGGGTTGGCATCGGCACCCGGGGTACGGGTTTCCAGGCGCATGGATTGGGCCGATCCGGGAATTACCCGCAACGAGGCATTGCGGTTATCCACCGCCCAGGTCGGCTTGACCGGCGCCAGGTTGTTGTCCACCAGGCGCTTGTAGCTGTTGATAAACGGCGCGTACAACGCCATGAAGTGCGGCAGGCAATGCAGCTGTCCGGCAACGAAATGGCGCAGGGTGTCACTCATGCCATGGGGGGCGCTGGCGTCGTGGAAGGTGTTGACGCCATCCTTCCACAAGCTCTGGTGCAAGTGGCCACCGCAACCCGCGAAAGCAGTGGAATACTTGGCCATGAAGGTGCTGAGCAGGCCGTGGCGGCGACCAATCTCGCGCACCGCCTGCTTGAACAGCACCGCCCGATCTGCCGCTTGCAGGGCTTCGCCGTAGCGAATGGCAGCTTCAAAATTGCCCGGACCCGCTTCCGTGTGCAGGGCCTCCAGCGGCACACCGATGGCTGGCAGGTAGTCAAACAGGTCCTTCACAAACCCGTGCTGGCCATCTATGCGAAAAGGCGAATAGTTGGTCAGCCCGTGGGTGGCAGTTTCCAGGTGGCGGTACTCCTTTTGCCGCACCGAAAGCTCGGTTTCCTTGAGCACAAACCACTCGAACTCCATGCCCACCTGCGCGGTGCATCCCATGGCCTGAGCTTGGACCAGCACCTTCTTGAGTACCTGGCGCGGACAGATCGGCAACGGCGAGCCGTCCGTGGCCGTGTGCTCACCGAGGATCAGCCAGCGGTTGTCATCCCAGGGCAGCTGGCGCGCCGTACTGGGATCCAGTCGCAGCCCCACATCCGGATAACCGGTATGGAACCCGGTGAAGCCTACGTTTTCATACAGTTCATCGGCAATATCCCAACCAAAAAGCGCACTGGCAATGGTGCCACCGCCCTCCAGCATGCCCGCCACCTTTTCTCCAGAGAGATGCTTGCCACGGCAGACGCCGTCGATATCGGTCACGGCAAAACGGACAAAAGGCTCTCGGGCCAGCAGATCAACGGAGAACGGAGATGGCGCAGTCATGGTGTCTCGCATTTTGGAATGCCCTGTTTATCGCAGTTTTTCCACCCGTTGGCAGTACCACTTGGCGAACCGACACAGGGCACATACCCACATTGGCTCGTTTTTTGCTTTGTTTTGGTGCGCAATTGGGATTTAGAACCTTTTTGCACCAATACAAAGCATTTAATTCAAGAGGTTACTCATGGAAGCACTAAAACAGGGCGCAGATGCCCTGTTCATTTTGTTGGGCGCAATCATGGTGCTGGCCATGCATGCGGGATTTGCGTTTCTGGAACTCGGAACCGTCCGTCGCAAGAACCAGGTCAATGCGCTGGTCAAGATTCTGGTGGACTTCTCAGTGTCTGCCGTGGTCTATTTCCTCGTCGGATATGCCGTTGCCTACGGAACGACCTTCTTCGTTGGCGCTGAGCAACTGGCCGCCCGAAACGGCTACGAGCTGGTGAAGTTCTTCTTCCTGCTCACGTTCGCAGCGGCCATTCCCGCCATCATTTCCGGCGGCATTGCCGAGCGCGCCAAATTCTGGCCGCAGCTGATCGCCACTGCCGTGATTGTGGGTTTTGTGTATCCCTTCTTTGAAGGCATCGCGTGGAACCAGCACTTCGGCTTCCAGGCATGGATCAAGGCGGCCACTGGCGAGGAGTTCCATGATTTTGCAGGCAGCGTGGTGGTCCACGCCGTCGGCGGCTGGATTGCACTGGGCGCGGTCCTGCTGCTGGGCGCGCGCAGCAACCGCTACCGCAAGGATGGCGCCATGTCGGCCCACCCGCCTTCCAGTATTCCCTTTCTGGCGTTGGGCGCCTGGATCCTGATTGTTGGCTGGTTTGGCTTCAACGTGATGAGCGCCCAGGTGCTGGACAAGATGTCCGGTCTGGTGGCAGTGAACTCACTGATGGCCATGGTTGGCGGTACGCTGGCTGCGCTGGTCATGGGCAGGAATGATCCGGGCTTTGTCCACAACGGGCCGCTGGCCGGGCTGGTCGCCGTGTGTGCGGGTTCTGACCTGATGCATCCGCTGGGTGCGCTGGTGGTGGGCGGTGTAGCCGGCGCCATATTTGTGGTGATGTTCACCCTGACCCAGAATAAATGGAAGATAGACGATGTGCTGGGCGTCTGGCCCCTGCACGGCCTGTGCGGCACCTGGGGCGGCATTGCAGCCGGCATTTTCGGCAGCAAGGCACTGGGGGGCCTGGGCGGCGTGTCGTTTCTTGCACAACTTGCCGGAACCGCCATGGGTGTGGCCTGGGCACTCGCGGGCGGCTTCCTGGTATACGGTGCGCTCAAAGCCACTCTTGGCCTGCGCCTGAGCCAGGAAGAAGAATACGACGGGGCTGACCTGACCATCCACAAGATCATGGCCAGTCCGGATCGGGAGTCCAACTGGTAAGTTGGCACAACTGCACCACCTCGAACAATTATTTGTTTTTTTCAAAAAAAATTAGGTTGCTTTTACAAACTGGCGCATAATGAATTCGCATTGCCGAAATATCGGTGTGCAAGTTTGCGGTGATTAGTCAGTTTCGCGTCTGCTTTAAGTCTTCATAGGTTTGTTGATTGCGGTTTTAGACTCCATCGCGTTTTGAGTTATTTTGAGGAGTCCTTACATGGGCAACAAACTTTACGTAGGCAACCTGCCTTATTCTTTCCGTGACGAAGATCTGCAACAAGCTTTTGCAGCACACGGTTCCGTTTCCAGCGCCAAAGTCATGATGGAACGCGACACCGGTCGCTCCAAAGGCTTCGGTTTCGTGGAAATGGGCAGCGACGCTGAAGCTCAAGCTGCTATCAACGCCATGAATGGCCAGCAATTCGGTGGCCGCGGTCTCGTGGTGAACGAAGCCCGTCCCATGGAACCCCGTCCCCCCCGCTCCGGTGGCTTCGGCGGTGGAGCTGGCGGTGGCGGCGGCTACGGCGGTGGTGGCGGCCGTTCCGGCGGCGGTGGTGGCGGCTACGGCGGTGGTGGCGGTGGCCGCTCCGGTGGCGGCGGTGGTGGTGGCTACGGCGGTGGCCGCAGCAGCTACTAAGCACTCACCTGCAAGTACACAAAAAAAGGACCCTCTGGGTCCTTTTTTGTTGCTGTCATTTTCCTCGATCAGGGTTCGCTGAACCTGCGCTTGCGAGGTCTGCCAGACAGGGCTTTGTCAAACAAGACATTAGGAGCCAAGCGCAACAGTTTGGCCACCCAGCCCATTTGCCAGGGGATGACCCGGTAACTGTCGCCGGCGGCAATCGCGGCAAACGCCTTGTCTGCAAAGTGGTGGGGCTGCATCAGGAAGGGCATGGAATAGCGGTTCTTCTGCGTCAGGGGTGTATCAATGTAGCCAGGGCAAATAGTTACCACCCGAATCCCGCTGGAGCGCAGTTCGCCACGCAGACTTTCACAGTAATTAATGACGGCCGCTTTGCTGGCGCAATACGCACCATGGCCCGGCAAGCCCCGGATTCCCGCCACACTGCCAATACCCACCAGTGCCCCGCTGCCGCGCTGCACCATGGCGTCGATGAACGGATGGAAAGTCGCAGCCAGACCCAGGTTGTTGGTAGCAAAGGTGCGCGCCATGACATCAAGGTCACTGCGTACGGCGGAATCCATACCCACACTGATGCCCGCGTTGGCGATCACCACATCCGGTACACCCTGGCTCTGCAAGCACAACTGTCCGGCAGATACGATACTGTCCATGTCGGACACATCTGCGCTGTAGATTTTGCAGCGGTCTGCGCTCATGTTCTGCTGCACCATCCAGGTTTGCATTTCTGCACTGCGCCGCGCCACCAATGCCAGTGAAAACCCCGCCAGGTAATAGCGCCAGGCCAAAGCCTGGCCAATGCCACTGGATGCACCTGTAATGAAAACCAGCTTGGCCATGGCATGCCCCTGTATGTGGGTTATTTTGAATCGGGCACCAGTGTGCCGCGCACACGCCCCTGCAACTGCAGGATTTGGTCCACATTGTCGAAATCCAGACTGTCTGCGGTAAACCGGTCCTGTCCGCGCAGCAATTCAACTGGCTTGTGGGATTTGACTTTCTCGGTGGTCAAGAACGCATGCAAGAATTCACCGCGGTATTCCATCCGGGGGATTGCTTTGGCGCCTGCAGCGGCGTCCGCTTCACGCACCACCAAAGCATTTCCGATCAGCTGCACCTCAGACCCATCCTCGTTGGTCAATCCCCGATTGGCAGTGGCTGTAGTCAGTCGTCCTTTTTCATCAAACGAGCGAATCCGGATAGCGTCTATCTCCAGCCACTGTGTATCAGGATAATGGCGCGCTTTGTCACCGACCACTTCCGAGCGGATGTGCCCTTTGGCATCGTAGGTCTTGATCGTGAACACCTCCATGAAGTAGTCGGGGTCATGGCTCTCCACACGCGCAACTGCCGCCCCCCCAGCCTCAGGTGTTGTTCGCACCAGCCAGTACGTCAGCAATGCCAATGTGCCCATGAAAATCAGGGGCAGGTACAACAGGAAACGCTCCCAGGCCTCACGCAACACTGGCTTCACCGCGTGTACTCTTCCAGAAAGTTGACGTAGCGACCGCTGGCCACCATCAGAATGTCACAGAATTCGCGAACTGCGCCTTCGCCACCGCGCGTGGTTGTGACGTGGTGTGCGATGGCCAGAACTTCTGCATGCGCATTGATGGGCGCGCATGCAAAGGCACAGCGGCGCATCACCGGAATATCGGGCCAGTCATCTCCCATCGCCGCTGCAGACTCCCAACCCAGGCCGAGTTCACGCAGTGTCTGCTCTGCGGCCGGGCGTTTGTCTTCGGTACCGAAGTGGGCATGGGTAATGCCCAGCGCAGTGAGTCGCGTACGCAAGGGCTTGCTGTCGCGCCCGGTAATCACCACCGGGGTAATGCCGGCTTTCTGCAACATCTTGAGACCGTGCCCATCCAGCGTGTTGAACCGCTTGAGCGTTTCTCCCGTCTCGGAAAACAGCAACCCTCCGTCCGTCAACACTCCGTCCACGTCCAGAAAGGCGACTTGCACGCCCTGTGCCCTGAGCAGGAGTTCCGGATCAAAATTGAGAGCTGGGCGCATCAGATTACCTTTGCTCGCATGAGGTCGTTGCTGTTGATCGCGCCGCAGAGTCGTCCTTCTTCATCCAGTACCAGAACGCTGGTGATCCGCTTGCGCTCCATCAGATCCGCAGCATCTACTGCCAGCGCATGCACGCCAATGGTCGAAGGACCGCCGTGCATGACTTGCTGCGCCGTGGTGGATCGCAGGTCCGCACCCTGCTCAACCAGGCGTCGCAGGTCGCCATCCGTAAAGATGCCCAGCACACGGTCGTCGCTGTCCACTACCGCTGCTGCCCCCAGCCCTTTTGCACTCATCTCACGCATCAGCTCGCTAAAGCTGGCATGTGGCGCCACCTTGGGAACCGCAGCACCGGACCGCATCACATCACTGACATGTGTCAGGAGCTTGCGCCCCAGTGCACCTCCTGGATGCGAGCGCGCGAAGTCCTCTGCGCGGAAGCCGCGCGCATCCAGCAGCGCCACGGCCAGCGCATCACCCAGCGCCAACTGCGCAGTGGTGCTTGCCGTGGGCGCAAGATTCAGGGGACAGGCCTCTTTGGACACAGCTGTGTCAAGCCACAGATCAGCATGCTTTGCCATGGTGGAGGCGCCATTGCCCGTCATGGCAATCAGTGGCGCACCCAATCGCTTGAGCACAGGCAGGATGGCGGCCATTTCCTGCGACTCACCGCTGTTGGAAATCGCCAGAACCAGGTCGGAGGCAGTGATCATCCCCAGATCGCCGTGGCTTGCCTCTGCAGGATGCACAAACATGGCAGGTGTCCCGGTAGATGCCAAAGTCGCAGCAATCTTGCGGCCAATATGGCCACTCTTGCCCATGCCCATGACCACCACGCGCCCCTTGATTTTCAATACCAGAGCCACCGCTTGCGCGAAGGATTCACCAGTGCGGGCTTTGAGCCCCTGGATAGCCGCAGCTTCGATGTCAAAAGTCTCTTGAGCCAACGCGATGGCACGCTCTGCCATGGACTGTGAAGTGTGGACTGCAGGTTCTGTCATGCGGACATTTTATAGAGCCAGCAGTTTGGGACGGGGTTATTGCTAGGATGCTGGCATGAGCGCATTGGAAATTACCCTTTTGTACCTGCTGGCCGCGGTCCTGGGTGTCGTCGTGTGCCGCTCGTTCAAATTGCCGCCGATGCTGGGGTATCTGGCCGTTGGCGTGGTCATCGGTCCCAACGCCTTGGCCCTGTCGCAGAACGCAGATGGCGTCCGACACCTCGGCGAGTTCGGCGTAGTGTTCCTGATGTTCGTGATTGGCCTGGAATTCAACCTGCCCAAGTTGCGCGCCATGCGCAAGCACGTATTCGGGTTGGGTCTGGCACAGGTGGTGGTCACCATGTTAGGGGCTACCATGGTCTCCATCGGATTGGCTGCCGCACTGCCGCAGTTGTGGGGCATGGGCTGGCAAACCGCTCTGGCTCTGTCATGCGCACTGGCCATGAGCAGTACCGCCATTGTGGTCAAGCTGATGGTGGAGCGCATTGAGCTGGAGTCAGAGCATGGCAAGCGGGTCATGGGTGTTCTGCTGTTTCAGGATCTCGCTGTTGTTCCTCTGCTGGTTCTCATTCCCGCTCTGGGTGCATCAGGTGAGAACCTCGTGATGGCCCTGAGCGTTGCAGCCATCAAGGCAACTGTTCTGGTCACGGTGCTGCTGGTCGGAGGTCAGCACCTCATGCGACGCTGGCTGACTATCGTGGCGCGCCGCAAAAGTGAGGAATTGTTTGTACTCAACCTGCTCTTCATCACGCTCGGTCTGGCATGGTTAACGGAGCTGGCGGGCCTGAGCCTCGCGCTGGGAGCCTTTATTGCAGGTATGCTGATTTCAGAAACCGAATACAAGCACCAGGTGGAAACCGATATCAGGCCGTTTCACGATGTTCTACTCGGTCTGTTCTTCATCAGCATCGGGATGCTGCTGGATTGGCGATTGGTACTCGAGCGCTGGCCACTGGTCCTGCTTCTGCTAGTTGTCCCCACTTTTCTCAAGGCGGTGGTGGTGACCGCACTGGCGCGCATTCTGGGCACGAGTACGGGTGTAGCGCTTCGCACTGGCCTGTATCTGGCACAAGCGGGGGAGTTCGGATTCGTACTGCTGACGTTGGCGCAGCAGAACGCACTGGTGCCCCCGGAATTGCTCAATCCGATCCTTGCAAGCATGGTGCTGTCCATGCTTGTCACGCCGTTCATTGTGATGAACAGCAACCGGATTGTGATGAAACTGGTAGCCAATGAGTGGTTGCAACAGTCGTTGCAGATGACCAGCATTGCACGCAAGTCCATCAACACCAATCGCCATGTGATCATTTGTGGCTACGGTCGGTGTGGCCAAAATCTGGCACGCATGCTTGAGAGGGAAAACATTCCCTACATGGCACTGGACCTGGACCCGGACCGTGTGCGCCAGGCTGCTGCTGCAGGGGATTCCGTCGTATTTGGAGATGCAGCGCGACTGCAGGCCCTCATGGCAGCGGGTCTTGCACGTGCCAGTGCCGTCGTGATTACCTATCTGGACGAAGGAGGCGCGCTCAAGGTTCTGGGGAACACCCGTGCCCATGCGCCACAGGTTCCCGTCATTGTGAGAACCCAGGATGACCACAGCCTGGAAAAGCTGCAAGCTGCGGGTGCCACCGAAGTCGTTCCCGAAGCGCTGGAGGGCTCGCTCATGCTGGCCAGCCATGCTCTGGCGCTTGTGGGTGTACCTATGCGTCGGGTGATCCGTATCGTGCAGGAACAGCGGGATGCGCGCTACAACCTGCTACGCGGGTTTTTCCATGGATCAGATGACAACTCGGTGGACGAGTTGCAGCATGAGCGACTGGCCACGGTGAGCCTGCCCATGGGAGCCAGAGCATCAGGCAAATCCGTGGGGTACTTCGCCCTGCATGCGATGGGAGTGCGTGTGGTGAGTCTGCGGCGCAGCAGCGGCAAAACCGTTGAGGCACAAGATGCCACCCCACTGGAAGATGGTGACACTCTGGTACTCTCTGGCCAATCGGAAACCCTGGCACTTGCGGAGAGCCGATTGCTCAAAGGTTAGGCCCGCAGGGTTCTGCAGCAGGCACAATCAAGGCTGCCCCATTGACTTCCAAGAGATGCGCCATGCACAGTTTCAGCGTGAACCAGTACCTGCGAGACCATATCCGTACCGTGCCCGACTGGCCCGCGCCGGGCGTTCAGTTCAGGGATATCACACCGCTCCTGCAGGATGCCAAGGTATTCCGGATCCTGATCGACGCCTTTGTTCACCGTTACATGGATCCCGACATGCGCCCCGATGTGGTGGCCGGCTTGGATGCACGGGGATTTATCCTGGGCGCAGTCGTAGCCTATGAACTCAATGTGGGATTCGTACCTATCCGCAAGAAGGGCAAGTTGCCTTTCACCACCGTCGAGGAGACCTACGAACTGGAATACGGAAGTGCTACGGTGGAACTGCACACGGATGCAGTGAAGTCCGGTGACCGTGTGTTGCTGATTGACGATTTGATTGCCACGGGCGGCACGATGATGGCGGGCAAAAAATTGCTTGAGAAACTAGGTGCCCAGGTCATGGAGGGCGCCGCTATTGTGGATCTCCCAGAACTGGGTGGATCCCAACGCCTGCGGGACGGTGGCCTTGCGCTGTACACGCTGGTGGATTTTGCCGGCCACTGAACACGTTCAGTTCAGATCACCGTACTGTGTGCCACTCAGAGGGGAGTGGGAATCGTCCAGTTCCGTATCGGCAAAGTGAGGCATCGGCGCTGGGTTGCGACGGCCTGACCGGATAATTTCGCCCGGCGGTGGAGTGACCTTCGCCGCGGGTACGCTGGCTAGCGCTTTCTTGAAGGCTGCAACCTCATCGTCTTGCAAAGGCTCAAACCGCGGCGCCGCTGGCTCGACAGACACTGCAACTTTGGCAGGTAGGGGTTCTGGTACTACGGGCCGGGAAGCCGGTGTCACGGTACGAATCGTCTGGGTGTTGGAGGCAACTTGCTCCACCAGACGCCAATAGACCGCAGTCACCAGTATTCCATGCAAGTTCTTGGCGTTGCGCGCGATCAACAGCTCAATGTCCGTCAGGCGCTCTGGCTCCACAGCGTTTTCCCGCGGCAGATCAATCATCACCAGGTAGTCACGCCCCTTGGAGTCCAGCGAGAGAACCTTGAATTTGTACTTTGAAGAAAGCACTCCAGCCTGCGTCATGCATTCGCGCACAACGGTGTAGAGCTGCTCCCTTCGCTCCAGTCGTTCCGCCCTGCGGCTGCTGGACGCACCGTGTGTTGCCGCGACAGCTGCCTTGGGTCTCGGGCGCGCATTGCTGAAAAGCGGTTGTGTGGCATCCGTTTGGCCCAACCCGGAACTGACACCCGAGTCTGAAACAGGTGCCGGGTTTTTTCGGGAGAGCCAGTCGAAAAATGACATGTTTTGAACCTTCAACGTCTTCGAGCTGGCAAGTGTACGGCAGCTATTTCCCTATGCAAAATCTGGAAAAAATCACGCCCAGCAAATCGTCGGAGGTAAATTCGCCGGTAATTTCGCTCAAAGCGTTCTGCCCCAGGCGCAACTCTTCGGCAAGCAAATCCAGTGACTGTGCACGTGCGGCGAGATGTCCGGATGCATATTGGAGGTGCATTTCCACTTTACGCAGAGCCTCGATATGCCTGGCACGTGCGATAAACACGCCCCCAGCCGTAGCTTGCCAGCCCGCAGCCTGCAGCAAGGCCTGGCGCAGGGCATCCAGTCCCCTACCCGTCTTTGCAGACAGCACCAGACCACCTTGCGGGGGCGCGGTTGCCACATCCGCCTTGTTCCAGACATCAATGACAGGAACTTTGGCGGGGGCCTTCTGGGTGATTTCTCTCGCTATATCAGCGTCGGCTGCTATATATTTGGTAACACTTAATCGGGTCAAGTCGTGCAGAAACAACACCGCATCGGCTTCACCAATAGCCTCCCAGGCGCGGGCAATGCCGATTTTTTCCACCGCATCCTCACTCTCGCGCAAGCCGGCGGTATCGATGACATGGACAGGGACGCCTTCTATCTGAATAGTCTGCTGCACCTTGTCCCGTGTCGTGCCTGGCACCGGCGTGACGATGGCCAGTTCCGCACCCGCCAGCGCATTGAGGAGCGATGACTTGCCTGCGTTGGGCTGCCCGGCAATCACCACGG
The DNA here is from genome assembly GCA_963205375.1 of Pseudomonadota bacterium. GTDB lineage: Bacteria > Pseudomonadota > Gammaproteobacteria > Burkholderiales > Burkholderiaceae_C > Allorhodoferax. The sequence continues at coordinate 8,609 of CAUJJV010000063.1, read as the reverse complement.
TGATGCCCTCGCGCAACAAGGCACCTTGCGAAGCTTTCTGCAGTACCCCTGCCAGGGACGCCTGCAGCCGGTCCAGCTGCCCCTGCGCATCGGCCTTCTGCAGAAAATCGATTTCCTCCTCCGGAAAATCCAGGGTCGCCTCGACCAGCATGCGTAGCTGGATCAGTGCATCCCGCAGTGCATGGATCTCTCTGGAAAACACGCCGGAAAGGGATTGGGTGGCACTGCGTGCAGCAGCTTCGGTACTGGCATCGATCAGATCGGCGATGGCTTCGGCCTGCGCCAGATCGATTTTGTCGTTGAGAAATGCGCGCTCGCTGAACTCCCCCGCCTGCGCAATGCGCAATCCGGGGAGATACGTAGCGCCTGTGACGACATTAACTTCCGCCGCCGCCGCCAGGCAACGCGCCAGCAGCAACTGAAGAACCACCGGGCCACCATGGGCCTGCAGTTCGAGCACGTCTTCGCCGGTGAATGAGTGGGGTGCGTTGAAGAACAACGCCAACCCGTGGTCAATGGGCACGCCCTGCGCATCACAAAATGGAAGGTAGGTTGCCTCGCGCGGAACCAGTGTGCGCCGCAGTAGATGCAGAACAAACGGACCAAGCGCCTTGCCACTGATGCGGACAATCCCCACCGAGCCACGCCCCGGTGCGGTAGCGATAGCTGCAATCGGATCGTGGTGGCGCGCGAGCATAAAGAACGAGGCGCATGGCGCCTCGGTAGGTTACTTGAACTTCGGCAGATTGAACTGCGGTGGCACACCCATGCGGGTGTTGATGATCCACTGCTGTGCAATCGACAGGATGTTGTTGGTAATCCAGTACAGCACCAAACCGGCGGGGAAGAAGAAGAACATCACACTGAAGGCCAGCGGCATGAACCACATCATCTTGGCCTGCATCGGATCTGGAGGAGCAGGGTTCAACGCAGTCTGCAGCAGCGTGGTCAATGTCATGAACAGCGGCAGGATGTAGTACGGATCGGGCGAAGACAGATCGTGAATCCACATCGCCCAGGGCGCATTGCGCATCTCCACGCTGGACAACAGCACCCAGTACAGCGCAATGAACACCGGAATCTGGACCATGATGGGGAAGCAGCCGCCCATCGGGTTGACCTTCTCCTCACGGTAGATGCGCATCATCTCCTGCTGCATCTGCTGCGGGTTGTCCTTGAGACGCTCGCGCATTTCCATGATCTTGGGATTCACAGCCTTCATCTTGGCCATGCTGGCGTAAGCCTTGGCGTTGAGCCAGTAGAACGCAATTTTGAGCAGCAGCACCAGCGCCACGATCGACCAGCCCCAGTTCTGAATGAAGCTGTGCAATTTATCCAGCAGCCAGTACAGGGGCTTGGCCAGAATCGTCAGCCAGCCATAGTCCTTGACCAGCTCCAGACCGGGAGCCAGCGACTCCAGCATCTTCTCTTCCTGCGGGCCTGCAAAGAACTTGGCATCCACCACCTTGGTGGCGCCTGGAGCAATGGCTTCAAGCGGTGCAATCATGGTGGCACGGTAGCAGCAATCCGGCACCGAAGCGCCAATGTCGACAGCGTCCAACGACAGGTTGCGCTGTATGCCATCGGGCAGAATCCAGGCACTTGCAAAGTAGTGCTGCACCATGGCGATGTAGCCATTGCTGGCCTGCTTCTCCACATCCACATTCTTTTTCTTGATGTCGGAAAACTCTGCCTTCTGGTACTTTTTGGCTTCGGTGTACACCGCAGGACCGGTGAACGTGGAGTAGAAGGACGACTCGCCCGCAGGCTTGTTTCCGTCACGCACCAGCTGCAGGTACAGCTGCGGCGCAATGGCTGCGGTCGACGTATTGGTCAACTCGTGCTTGACGGTCGCGTCATAGGCGCCGCGGCGCAGGGTGTAGGTTTTGACCAGCTTGATGCCACCCACGTCCGGTGATGTGAACTTGACCACCAGCTCGTTCGCACCGTCCTTGAGGACACGCTCACCCGTAACCGCCATAGGCGTCTTGTGTGTGGGGAACGCGCCACCGGCTGCGCCGGCAATCACACCGGTCTGCGCCATGTACACGCGATCCTTGCTGTCATCGAGCAGGACAAAGTTGCGGGTCTTGTCCGCCATGTCGGAGTACTTGAGAAACTCGGTACGCACCAGCGAACCACCCTCGGTATCGAAGGTCAGCTTGAGCACATCGGTGGTGACTTCAAAGCGCTCTTTGGGTGCTGTAGGTGCCACGGGAGCCACAGGTGCCATGGCTGTGCCAGCCTGTGCCACAGCAGCAGGTACACCGGCATCACTTGCGGCAGGCAGGGGGCCAGACGCGCCAACGGCGGCGGGAGCAACCTGCTGGGCTGGGCTGGGGAAGAAAGTCGCTTTCTTCCCGTTGTGGACCTGCCACTGGTCCCACAACAACACCATGGAAAAGCCAAAGATCACCCACAGGATGGTGCGGCGAATATCGTTCATGAGGGTTTCTTTTCGGTGGGGGTTGAGATCAGCCGGCTAAACAACCGGGGTTTTTCCGCGGGGACGGGGTCACTACCGCCTCCGCACCAGGGGTGGCAACGGGCCAAGCGGGTGATAGTGAGATAGCTGCCTGCTGCCGCACCATGGTTCTGGAGCGCCTGCAGGGAATACTGAGAGCACGTAGGCTCAAACCTGCACGACGAACCCAGCCAGGGGCTCAGGAATATGCGGTAGCCTTTCACCAGACTGATGAGCAAAGCCTGCATCATGACGATGCTCCACGCCCAGCGACTGCAGAGAACAGCACATGAAGTTCGGCGCGCACAGCTGCCTTGAGCACATCGGAAGTGGCGCTGATGAATTGGGCCCGATCAAACGCAGAACGCAGTCGCACCAGATGCGCGACCGGCTGCATGGCGGACTCGAATTCGGCGCTCACGGTATAGATCTGGCGTTTGATGGTGTTACGGGTCACGGCACGCTTGGCCCAACGCTTGGGAACCATGGCACCCAATCCAACACCAGCATCGGGAAACAGGGCTTCTGCCTCCATCTGCAGCGTGACACCTTCACGGGCCACAGCGGCATGCAATACAAAGTGGGGGGTGCGCGCCAGCGTCCTGCCAGCCAGAACTGCCTGGAACTGTGGGCGGGTCTTAAGCCGATACAAATTGGTCAACCCGCGCACAGCATCCCTGGGACAACCCAGAGACTGGAATTAGACAGCCAGACGCTTGCGGCCCTTGGCGCGGCGGGCATTGATGACAGCGCGGCCACCGCGTGTCTTCATGCGCACCAGGAAGCCGTGGGTACGGGCGCGACGGATTTTGGAAGGTTGGTAAGTACGTTTCATATCGAATCTCTTGGAGTCACTATTGGAGTCAAGTTACCCCGAAGACGATCAGGGAAACCCAAGATTATCGCAAATTTATCGAATGCCGGCAACACCTTACGCAAGAAAAGGCGTGTAACGCACTAACTCGGGTAATTACCACCCTGTCTGTGGATAAGGTTTTGATAAATTACAATGCGACGCGCTGCACACCATAACTATCCACAGAAGACAACAAGAAGAATGACCGAGGGACACCCATCCAGACAAGCCGAGTCACCCGCACTCGATATTGGCCAAAGCCTGTGGCAAAGCTGTATCGATCAGCTGGCGCAGGAGTTGCCCGAACAGCAGTTCAACACCTGGATCAAACCGCTCAATGCGCAGGTTCAGGGAGACTTTTCCAGGGTCACCATCTATGTGGCCAACCGCTTCAAGCTCGACTGGGTACGCGCCCAGTACAGCACCCGGATTGCCTCGATGCTGGAGAAGCTGTATGGGCAGCCCGTTCAAGTTGAGTTAGTGATCACTCCTCGCGAAACCAGTGCCAGAGCGAACGTAATGCCACAAAGATCAGATCCAGCGGCAGTGGAAGAAGTCGCGGAGATTGGTGAAGACCGCAACTTGGGTGGACCCAAGAATCGCCTCAACAGCATGCTCACATTCGAGACGCTGGTGGAAGGAACTGCCAACCGGATGGCCCGCGCAGCCGCCATGCATGTGGCCACCATGCCGGGGCATCTTTACAACCCCTTGTTCATCTATGGCGGCGTCGGTCTGGGCAAGACCCACCTGATGCACGCTGTGGGTAACCGCCTGCTGGCGGACAAGCCCAACAGCAAAGTTCTCTACATCCATGCAGAACAGTTTGTTTCGGATGTGGTTAAAGCGTACCAGCGCAAAACCTTCGATGAATTCAAGGAGCGCTACCACTCGCTGGATTTGCTCCTGATTGACGATGTGCAGTTCTTTGCCAACAAAGACCGCACCCAGGAAGAGTTCTTTAACGCCTTTGAGGCGCTACTGGCCAAAAAGTCGCACATCGTGATGACCAGCGACACTTACCCCAAGGGCTTGACCGACATCCACGAACGTCTGGTGTCGCGTTTTGATTCGGGCCTGACCGTAGCCATTGAACCGCCCGAGCTGGAAATGCGGATGGCGATCCTGATCAACAAGGCGCGCGCCGAAGGCTCGGAAATGCCGGAAGAAGTGGCATTTTTCGTCGCCAAGAACGTACGCTCCAACGTGCGCGAGCTTGAAGGCGCGCTGCGCAAGATCCTGGCCTATTCGCGCTTCAACCAGAAAGAAATCTCGATTGCGCTGGCGCGTGAAGCCCTGCGCGACCTGCTGTCCATCCAGAACCGCCAGATTTCTGTGGAAAACATCCAGAAAACCGTGGCCGACTATTACAAGATCAAGGTCGCGGACATGTATTCCAAGAAACGCCCAGCCAGCATTGCCAGGCCGCGCCAGATCGCCATGTACCTGGCGAAAGAACTGACACAGAAAAGCCTTCCGGAAATCGGAGAATTGTTCGGCGGACGGGACCACACCACCGTACTGCACGCCGTGCGAAAGATCGGCGGTGAGCGCCAGCAAATGACCGAGTTGAACCAGCAACTCCATGTGCTGGAGCAAACCCTCAAGGGATGATTGCAAAAACAAGCCGGAAACCGCCAGAAATGCCCCATAAAACTGGGAAAATGGCGAATTTGGTCAAAACTGCATTGGCAAGCGCTTACTAAGCGCACTAGACACCGTATTAATAGAGGTTGACATGATCGTATTGAAGGCAACGCAAGACAAAGTGCTCTCGGTTCTGCAGTCCGTTGCAGGCATTGTGGAGCGCCGCCACACGCTGCCGATTCTGGCCAACGTGCTGTTGCGCAAGACCGGCACCTCTATCCAGCTCACCACCAGCGACCTGGAAATCCAGATCCGCACCACCGCCGATCTGGGTGGCGACACCGGCAACTTCACCACCACCATTGGCGCGCGCAAGCTCATCGACATTCTGCGCACCATGCCTTCCGACCAGACCGTGTCCCTGGAATCCAGCCAAAACAAGATCATCCTCAAGGGCGGCAAGAGCAAGTTCACCCTGCAAACCCTGCAGGCCGAAGATTTCCCCCTGGTGCAGGAATCGGCCAACTTTGGCCCTGTGTTCAGCGTGCCGCAAAAGACCCTGAAGGATCTGCTGAGCCAGGTTTCTTTTGCCATGGCGGTGCATGACATCCGCTATTACCTCAACGGCATTCTGTTTGTTGCCGAAGGCAAACAGCTCAGCCTGGTGGCCACCGATGGTCACCGCCTGGCGTTTGCGTCGGCCACGCTGGATGTGGACGTACCCAAGCAGGAAGTCATCCTGCCACGCAAGACCGTGATCGAGTTGCAGCGTCTTTTGAGCGACGCCGAAGGCGCCATCGAGATGCAGTTTGCCAACAACCAGGCCAAGTTCACCTTTGACGGCATGGAGTTCGTGACCAAGCTGGTCGAGGGCAAGTTCCCCGACTACAACCGCGTCATCCCCAAGAACCATAAGAACAAGATCACCCTGGGTCGCACCGCACTGCTGGCCACCTTGCAGCGCACCGCCATCCTGACCAGCGACAAGTTCAAGGGCGTGCGCCTGAACATCGACCCCGGCAGCCTGCGGGTGGCGTCCAACAACGCCGAGCAGGAAGAAGCCGTGGACGAACTCGACATCGACTACGGCGGTGACAGCATCGAGATTGGCTTCAACGTCACTTACCTGATCGATGCGCTCACCAACATGGGCCAGGACATGGTCAGTGTGGAGCTTTCCGACGGCAACAGCTCGGCGCTGTTCACCATTCCCGAGAACGCCACGTTCAAGTACGTGGTCATGCCGATGAGAATTTAACGCTACAAAAACAGCAGCGCCCTACGACGCAAACCCCCGGCCTCCCGGGGGTTTGGTCATTCAAGAGTTTGAGATTTAGTGAAGAGAAGTGAGCCATGACTGAAAAAAACAAGCCTGTGCCAGGTACCCAAAACGCCGATGACGCCGTGCACACGGGCGAGGGCGGTGCGGGCAGTTCCAACTTCCAGCCCACCATCGACACCAACCAGGCCGGCGCGACCGAAGCCTACGGCGAAGGCTCCATCCAGATCCTGGAAGGCCTGGAAGCCGTGCGCAAGCGCCCCGGCATGTACATCGGCGACACGTCCGACGGCACCGGCCTGCACCACCTGGTGTTCGAGGTGGTGGACAACTCCATCGACGAATCCCTGGCTGGCCACTGCGACGACATTCTGGTCACCATCCACTCCGACAACTCCATCAGCGTAGTCGACAACGGCCGCGGCATTCCTACCGGTGTGAAGATGGACGACAAGCACGAGCCCAAGCGCTCGGCGGCCGAAATCGCGCTGACAGAACTGCACGCCGGCGGCAAGTTCAACCAGAACAGCTACAAGGTCTCCGGCGGCCTGCACGGCGTGGGCGTGTCCTGCGTGAACGCGCTGTCCAAAATGCTGCGTTTGACCATCCGCCGCGATGGCAAGGTCCACATGATGGAGTTCAGCAAAGGCTTTGTGCAAGGCCGTATCGTCGAAGCGCAGAACGGCATTGACGTGTCGCCCATGAAGATCATCGGAGACACCGAGAAGCGCGGCACCGAGGTGCACTTCCTGCCTGACACCGAAATCTTCAAAGAGAACAACACCTTCCATTACGAAATCCTGTCCAAACGCCTGCGTGAGCTGTCCTTCCTGAACAACGGTGTGCGTATCCGCCTCAAGGACGAACGCGATGGCCGCGAGGACGACTTCGCCGGGGCCGGTGGCGTGCAAGGTTTCGTGAACTTCATCAACAAGGGCAAGACCGTCCTGCACCCCAATGTGTTCCACGCCATGGGCGATCGCCAGAGCGACCAAGGCACCAACATCGGCGTCGAAGTGGCGATGCAGTGGAACAGCGGCTTCAACGAGCAGGTGCTGTGCTTCACCAACAACATCCCGCAGCGTGACGGTGGTACCCACCTGACCGGTCTGCGCGCCGCGATGACCCGCGTCATCAGCAAGTACATCGAACAGAACGAACTGGCCAAGAAGGCCAAGGTGGAAGTGACCGGCGACGACATGCGCGAAGGCCTGTGCTGCGTGCTCTCGGTCAAGGTGCCTGAGCCCAAGTTCTCCAGCCAGACCAAGGACAAGCTGGTGTCGTCTGAAGTACGAGGCCCGGTGGAAGACATCGTGGGCAAGTTGCTGGCCGACTACCTGGAAGAACGCCCCAACGATGCCAAGATCATCGTCGGCAAGATCATCGAAGCGGCGCGTGCCCGCGAGGCCGCCCGCAAAGCCCGCGACATGACCCGCCGCAAAGGCGTGCTGGACGGCATGGGCCTGCCCGGCAAGCTGGCCGACTGCCAGGAAAAAGACCCGGCGGGCTGCGAAATCTACATCGTCGAGGGTGACTCCGCCGGTGGCTCCGCCAAGCAGGGCCGCGACCGGAAATTCCAGGCCATCCTGCCGCTGCGCGGCAAGATTCTGAACGTGGAAAAAGCCCGCTACGAAAAGCTGCTGACCAGCAATGAAATCCTGACGCTGATCACTGCCCTGGGCACCGGCATTGGCAAAGCGGGTAGTGGCAGCGCCGACGGCAAGGACGACTTTGACGTCGCCAAGCTGCGCTACCACCGCATCATCATCATGACCGATGCCGACGTGGACGGTGCCCACATCCGCACGCTGCTGCTGACCTTCTTCTACCGCCAGATGCCCGAGCTGGTCGAGCGTGGCCACATCTACATTGCCCAGCCGCCGCTGTACAAGGTGAAAGCTGGCAAGGAAGAGCTGTACCTGCAAGGTCCGACCGAGCTGGACAGCTTTTTGCTGCGCATTGCGCTGGTGAACGCGTCTGTGTTCACCGGAGGCCCGAACGGTACGACGATCACTGGCGACACGCTGGCCGAGCTGGCGCGCAAGCACCTGATCGCCCAGGGCGTGATTGCCCGCCTGAAAAACTTCATGGATGCCGAAGCCCTGCGCTCGGTGGCTGACGGCGTTGCCCTGAATCTGGATACGGTTGCCGAAGCTGAAAGCTCGGCTGCGGCCCTGCAAGCCCGCCTGCCCGACGCCGAAGTGGCGGGCGAGTTTGACGTGCGCACCGACAAGCCCATTTTGCGCATCAGCCGCCGCCATCACGGCAACGTGAAAAGCAGCGTGCTCACACAAGACTTTGTGCACGGGGCCGACTATGGCGCATTGGCCGAAGCCGCCGACACCTTCCGCGGCCTGCTGAGCGAAGGCGCCAAAGCATCCCGTGGCGAAGGCGAGCGTCAGAAAGAAGAAAAAGTCGGCGAC
>CAUJJV010000062.1 GCA_963205375.1 Pseudomonadota bacterium | reverse complement strand
CCCAGGTAGCGGGATTCACGGTCTTTCCAGAACACCCGCATGGGAATGGTCTCAATGATGGTCTGGAGTACGCTGCGGGACTCTGCCAGCGCCTTCGCAGCGCCAACCTGCTGCGTCACATCCTGCAGCAGCACCAGGTGCACCCCATTGAGCTTGAGCTCCAATGGGGTGGCACTGGCCATGACAATCCGCACACTCCCGTCCTTGCAGCACACCCGGACTTCCAGAGGCTCAAAGTCCTGGCCACTGATCTTGCCCGCCTTCAGATTTTCACGCCAGCGGTCTGCCACTGTCTTGCGGTAGATGGGATCCGGGTAAGCCTTGGGCCACCAATCCTCCAGTGTCGGGATATCGTCCAGGGTATAGCCAAACACCCGCACGAATGCAGGGTTGAGCATGACCACGCGGTGTGCGTGGTCGTTGAGTGCCAGAGGCATGGGACACGCGTTGATGATCGCGCTGAGCTGCGCGTTGTCCTTGCTGATCTGGTTGACGTAGCTGACAAAATAGAAAATCAGGCCACTGACCAGCGATGCGGCCAGCACCGAAGCCACCATGCCGGTCACCAGGTAATCCCAGGTGATGGTCTCGAGCAGCAACCACTGCATCACGGACACCGTGGCCTCGGTGACGAGCAGCGCCAACGCCACGGACATCAGCCACAAGACTACTTTATTGGCGCGCTGCAACTGCAAGACTACGGAGCCGCGCATCACACTTTCATCCAACGTTTCAAAGGAACTCTCCGGTTACCCACTAGATCCAATATAGACCTGTCAGTGGCTCAGAAGATTGACATCCGTCAATCGCAGACCGGGAGGTGCACCTAGAAAGTGCCAGGGTACGCGCCGCCGTCCACCAGCACGTTCTGCCCGGTGATATAGGCAGCCTGCTGGCTGCACAGGAAAGCACACACCTGGCCAAATTCCTGCGGCGTCCCGTAGCGGCCCGCGGGAATCTGGGCCTGTTGCAGGCGCCGAATGTCTTCCACCGACTGGCCGGTCTTCGCAGCGGTGGCCTGCACTGTCGTGGCGATGCGGTCGGTGTCAAATTTGCCCGGCAACAGGTTGTTGATGGTGACGCCTTTGGCCGCCAGGCTGGAGCGGGCCACGCCGGCCACAAAGCCGGTCAGTCCGCTACGGGCACCATTGGACAGGCCCAGAATATCGATAGGCGACTTCACCGCGCTGGAGGTGATATTGACAATGCGCCCGAATCCACGGGCGGCCATGCCATCGACCGTGGCCTTGATCAGTTCGATGGGGGTGAGCATGTTGGCGTCCACCGCCTTGATCCAGGCATCGCGGTCCCAGTCCCGGAAGTTGCCAGGCGGCGGGCCACCGGCATTGGTGACCACGATGTCAAAGTCCTGGCGCATGGAAAACACCGCGTCACGGCCATCGACGGTGGTGATGTCTTCTGCACAAAACTGGACTGCAGCCCCCGTCTTGTCTGCATAGTCTGCTACCAATCTGGAAGCAGATCGCTCCAGTGCTGCCAGCCCGCGTGCGACGATGAGCACGTTGACGCCCTCCTGCACCAGTGCCTGCGCGCATCCCAGCCCCAGCCCCTTACTGGCGCCGCATACCAGCGCCCACTTACCCTGCAATCCCAAATCCATGGCGATTCTCCATTCGTTACTTGTCCATCTGCACAGTATCGGGCATGCGCGTGACGCGGCTCACCACAAAAACACCGGCCACCACCAGCACTGTCCCCGCCACCACCCATCCGGTAAACGGCTCACCCAAAAGCAGCACGCCCATCGTGATGGTGGACATGGGGCCCACCATGCCGACCTGGGCCGCCAACCCCGAGCCAATACGCTCAATGGCCATCATCACCAGCAGCACCGGCACCACCGTGCAGGCCGTGGCGTTGAGCACCGAAAGCCAGACCACTTCCGGCGCCACGGTCCACGCGCTGGCCAGCGGGCGCAACACCACAAACTGCCCGATGCACAGCACACAGGCCACGCTGGTTGCCAGCCCTACCAGCCGCAGCGAGCCCAGCCGCTTGACCAGTTCACCGCTGTACGACAGGTACACCGCGTAACTCACCGCACTCAGGAACACCAGCAGTGCGCCCAGCGCCACATCGCTGCCGGTCAGCGTGACCTCGTGGCCAAACACCAGCAGCACACCGCTGTAGCTGATGGCCATGCCGACCAATTGGCGGTGGCTGATGCCCCGCCCATACAGCACCAGCCCCAGCAGCAGGACCAAGGTGGGGTTGAGGTACAGGATCAGCCGCTCCAGCGAGGCACTGATGTACTGCAGACCGGCAAAATCGAGGTAGCTGGCCAGGTAGTAGCCGGTCACCCCGAGCCAGACCACGCCCAGCCAGTCTTTGCCGGTCAGAGGCGTGGGCTTCACACCCCCGCGTGACCGGCCGGTCCACCAGGCTATGCACACAAAGAATGGCAGCGCAAACAGCATGCGCAGCATGATCAGCGTGACGGCATCCACGCCATGCCGGTACGCCAGCTTGACGATAATGGCTTTGCCACTGAAGGCAATCGCACCCAGCACAGCCAGCAGCAAACCCGTTGCTACTGATTTGGAAGCAATCTTTTCAGCAGACACAGGGGCTGGAAGCCAATTTACTTGAATACGCGCAGCAGACGCTGTGTCAGCATCACACCGGCCAGTGCCAGTGCACCGGCCACCACGCCAACCACCAGATCAGGCAACATGGGCACCGCGATGGCTTCCACGGCATGGTGCAGAAACGGCAGGCCATGGACCAGAATGCCACCGCCCACCAGAAACATGGCCGCCGTACCCACCACCGACAGCGTCTTCATCAGCCAGGGCGCAGAACGCAGCAGCCCCCGTCCAAAGGCGCGCACGGCCCGCACGCCACCACCCTCGCCGGGGCGGCGGCTGAGGTACAGCCCGGCGTCATCAATCTTCACAATGCCGGCCACAATTCCATAGACCCCTACCGTCATCAACAGCGCCACCCCCGAGAGCACGGTCAGTTGCGTGGTCCACGGGCTGGCCTGCACCGTACCCAGCGTGATGGCAATGATTTCGCCGGAAAGGATGAAGTCGGTTCGGATGGCCCCCTTGATCTTGTCCCGCTCCAGCGCCACCAGGTCCACCGCCGGATCGGCCAGAGCCTGCATCAGTTCCGCCTCGTGTGCGGCATCGTCTTCGGCATGGCCGAGGTACTTGTGCACCAGCTTCTCGAAACCTTCGAAGCACAGGTACAAACCGCCCACCATCAGCAACGGCGTCACGGCCCAGGGCAGCACGATGCTGATCAGCAGTGCGGCTGGCACCAGAATGACCTTGTTCACCAGGGAGCCCTTGCACACCGCCCAGACCACCGGAATCTCCCGGTCCGCAGTCACGCCGGCAACCTGCTGTGCATTGAGTGCCAGATCGTCGCCCAGCACTCCGGCGGTCTTTTTGGCGGCTACTTTGGTCAATACGGCCACGTCGTCCAGGACGGTGGCAATGTCATCAATCAGGGCAAGGAGGCTGGTAGTCATGGCCTGAATTTAACAGGCCTTCCGACGGCCCCAGCAGAACGCTACAGATTCCCGGCAAACAGGCGGCGGATCAACAGATCCTTGAAGCTGTGTGCGTCGGCCAGACCCAGGCGCTCCAGATAGGCCGGTGGCGCTTCCTTGCCTTCCCAGAGGCTCTTGACAGCCATGGTCAGCAGCTCAGCGGGGTGCTCACTGGCATGCTTGACTTTCTTCATGGCGCGCACCATGCGCAGTTCGTCTTCCGTCAGGTCTGTGCCGAATGGAAAGTCCGGCAGCAGGCCCGCTTCCGCCCAGGGATGCAGCGTGGCCTCCAGCGCCTGCGGAAGGTTGTTGCGGTAGCGCTCGGGCAGCTCGTAGTCGGCTTCCAGCTTGCCGTGGGCCTGGGCTTCGCGTACCAGGTCGTCCTGGAAGCGGGAATCCGCGATGGCAATGAGGCGCTTGACCACTTCCCCGTCGGACTGTCCCCGCAGGTCTGCCACCCCGTACTCGGTAATCACAATGTCGCGCAGATGGCGCGGAATGGTGACGTGGCCGTAGTTCCACACAATGCTGCTCTTGAGTCCGTCCTTGTTATCGTGCGTGGCGCGCAGCATCATGAGCAGGCGTGCGTCGGGCAACGCATGTGCCATGGCCACAAAGTTGTACTGCCCGCCCACGCCACTGACCACCTGGCCCGACTCCAGCGCATCGCTGGCCGCCGCGCCCAGCAGGGTCACCTTCATGGTGGTGTTGATGAAGCGGGCCTTGACCCGCTGCGCACGCTTGAGGCTGTCATCGCCATACAGCTGGTTGATGAAATCGATGCGCGTCATGTCGATCCTGGACAGATCGTGCGGTGCCATAGAGCGCAGATGCTCGTAAAAATCCCGGGGACCCAGAAAGAATCCGCCAGTCATGTAAACGCCGCCCTGCAGGTGCGAACCCAGCATGCTGCGGCACACCACGTCAAAGCTGGCCGCATCGCGCAGGTCATTGCTGCAATGCGCACCTTCCACACTCAGCTGGTCGCCCTTCATCTCCACACCGGATTTGAAAATCCCAAAGCGCTTGAGAAAAACCACGTCCTTGACCCGCAACGGCGCACGGATGCGGCGAGCCTCCAGCAGCGCGGTGAGCACCTCCGGTGTGACTGCCCCGTCGCGTACCACGCCGGTATTGCACAAGGTTTGCAATGCCTCATCGGCGTACACCTCACGCCGGATGATGCCGGCATCAATCAGGCGCAGAAAGGCGTTGACAAACATCTCCGAGCAGCCATACAGCCCTTCGTTGAAACGGCCCAGGCTGCGGTCTGCAATGCCGTCGGGACACAGGGATTCCAGGACGCGCTGGTATTCCGGACCATGGCGGTCGCGCACGATCAGCGCCTGCCCGATGGCATCGCCCAGCGAGCCAATACCAATCTGCAGGGTTCCGCCATCCACCACCAGACTGGAGGCGTGCAAGCCGATCGCATAGTCTGCTGGCGTTACCTTGGCATTGGGTGGCGCAAAAACCGCATGCGTTGCAGCCGGATCCGTCACCACCACATCAAAGAAATCAGGCGGCACTTCTGCCCCGTTGGGCATGTAAGGCATCTCCCGGTTGATCACGCCGATAGCCATCAATTTCTGACCCACGGCACGCATCTTCTCCACCACCTCGAAGGTGACGTCGGGGTTGCTCGACAGGCTCAGCATCAGCTTGCCCTCCACTTCACGGGCCGCTACTGCCTGGGCGATCACGTTCATGCCTTGCAGTGCCATGTCGCGCGCGACAAAGGTGTAGTTGGTGGAGATGTAGCCCAACTGCGCAGCCGCGTTGCCCAGGTAGTCCCCGGTCTTCATGAAGAACTCGCGCACCTCGATGTTGGCGGGCAGCGCCTTGGCTCGGGAGTCCTTCACATAGTCCAGATCCGGGTAATTTCCGAACACCCGCTCCACCAGCGGTGCCAGGAAGTGGCTCTCCAGATCACTGTGCCCCACAGGCCGCTCCAGCGAGAGTGCGGTGACGATGCGCAGCTTGCGTGCCGGGTTCGCCTTGATGCGCTGGTAGAGCGCATTGACAAACGGATTGGGCTTGCCAACACCCAGGGGAATCCCGAGCACGATGTCGCCAGGAATGGTGTCGAGAACGTGGTCTACCGCGGCGTCAATGGAATTGATCGACAGTGCTTTTGTCATGGTGTGTCTCCTCTTATATGGTCTCCAATCAGTATCAGACCATCAGTTCCTGAAAGTCTTGACCTAGGACAACTTTTCAAGAAGAACGCTGACCCGCAACCAGTCAGGCTGCAGTAATATGTTCGGCGATTCAAACCAACAATAAGGGAGATTCCATGACAACCACAGTCACCGTCGAGCTGGGATACGAGTTTGACGTCAATGCTTCGGCGAAAGAGGTTTTCGAGGTGCTCTCCAACGTGCCCGATTCCGCCAGCCACTACCCCAAGGTAGAAAAGCTGACCGATCTGGGCGGCGGCGCGTACCGCTGGGAAATGGCCAAGATCGGTATTGGCTCCGTGAATCTGCAGACCGTCTATGCCGCCAAATACGTCTCCAACAAGGCCAAAGGAACAGTCATCTGGACACCGGTCCCGGGTGAAGGCAACGCACTGGTGTCGGGCAGCTGGAAGATTACCGGCAACAAGAAATCCACCAACCTGGTGCTCAACATCACCGGCGAGTTGACACTCCCCGTTCCGGCCCTGATGAAGATGGTGGTGGAGCCGCTGGTGGAAGCGGAGTTTGAGCGCATGACCGAGCAGTACATCGCCAACCTCGCCACACGCTTTGGCGGCGAGGCCTGAGCCTGTTGTCTAGCCAGCCGGACTGAAGTCGGCGTCGAGCACCACCCGGTAGCGGGCCTTTCCTGCGCGCAGATGGTCCAGTGCCTCATTGACACGGCTCATCGGGAAATGTTCGACTTGCGGCGCAATTCCATGGCGCGCAGAAAACTCCAGCATCTTGGCCAGCGTCACAGGTGACGGTGTTGGTGAAGCTGAGATGCTGCGCTGCCAGGACAGCAGTCCACTGGTGCGCACCTTCATGGCCTCAGTCACCACCCCCACCATGTGCAGCCGGCCTTTGGGCGCCAGGGTGGCGATCAACGCATCCCACTCCAGACTGGCGCCTACCGTCACCAGCAGAAAATCCAGCGTTCCGGCGATCGACTTGAGCTCCTTCACATCCACGCTGGAAATCGTGTGGTGTGCGCCCAGCAGCAAGGCTTCCTCCCGCTTGGACGCGGTGGAGGTAAAGGCCGTCACTTCGCATCCCCAGGCACGGGCGAACTTCACGGCCAGGTGACCCAGCCCCCCAATGCCGACCACACCCACACGGTCGGTAGGCTTGATGTCGTGAATCACAAAGGGAAGAAAAGCGGTCCCGCCACCACACATCAGGGGGCCGGCAGCTCCGGGGTCCAGTGCCTCTGGCAGCGGCACGCTCCAGGTCCAGTGGGCGCGCACACGCTCGGCAAACCCACCATGGCGCCCGACAATGGTGGGCTGGCTCTTGCGGCACAGATTCTGTTCGCCGCCAAGGCAATACTGGCAGTGCGTGCAGCTTGCGCTGTGCCAGCCCAGACCTACCCGCTGCCCGACCTTACGGCCCTTGGTCTGGGCGCCGACCGCCACAATGGTGCCGACCACTTCATGGCCCGGAACCAGCGGATAGGTCGCCGGGAACCACTCGCTGTCCACCATGGCCAGGTCCGAGTGGCACACACCACAGTGCTCCACCGCAATCTCGACGTCTTCGGCGCCCATCTCCCCCAGGTCGTATTCAAATTTTTCTAGTGGCCCACCACACTGTGTGGCGGCCCAGGCGCGAACCATGTTCATGGAAACTTTCTGTTGGTCTGTCACTGCTCCGAAGCGTAATACCAATTGAATGGCATGGCTTGCCACGGTGTAACGCGCGTGACTGCAAAAACCCGGAGCATAATCAGCGCGGCGCTGGACTAGGCCAGCGCCCCTATTTTTTCAAGTACCACTATGCATCGCGTTGCCATCAGCAGCACCGGGCTGTTCACCCCGCCCTACGTCATCACCAACGAAGAGTTGGTTGAGTCCTTTAACCAATATGTTGCCCTGGAAAACGCGAAACACGCCGCCGAGATCTCTGCTGGTACGCGCACGGCACTGACCGAGTCCAGCGTCGAATTCATCGAAAAAGCGTCGGGTATCCAGCGCCGCTATGTGCTGGAGAAGTCCGGAATTCTGGACCCCCAGCGCATGCGTCCCCGCTTTGAAGCTCGCCCCGACAGCGAGTTGTCGCTGATGGCTGAGATCGCCGTCAAGGCAGCACAGGACGCGCTGACGCGCGCCGGAAAAACGGCCGCGGATGTGGATGGCGTCATCTGCGCAGCGGCAAACATGCAGCGGGCCTACCCGGCCATGGGCGTTGAAATACAGACCGCACTGGGCGTGCAGGGCTACGCGTTTGACATGAACGTGGCCTGTTCATCGGCCACGTTTGCCCTGGAAATGGCGTTCAACGCGGTGCGCACCGGCTCCGCGCGTGCCATTCTGGTCGTGAACCCCGAGATTACGTCGGCCCACCATGCCTGGATGGACCGCGACTGCCATTTCATTTTTGGCGACGTCTGCACCGCCATCCTGGTGGAGCGACTGGACCTGGCACCTGCGGGCGCCTTCGAGATACTGGGCACACGGCTGCTGAGCACTTTCAGCAACAACATCCGCAACAACGCAGGCTTCATGTCCCGTGCGGAAGACCGCAACCCCGAAGACCGGGACCAGCTGTTCCGTCAGGAAGGGCGCAAGGTGTTCAAGGAAGTGTGTCCCATGGCGGCCGAACACATGGAGAAGCATCTGGCCACGCTGGACCTGTCGCCCCAGAATGTGCGCCGGTATTGGCTGCACCAGGCCAACCAGTCGATGAACCAGCTCATCAGCCGCAAGTTGCTGGGGCGCGATGCCACGCTGGACGATGCCCCCGTGATTCTCAACGAGTTTGCCAACACGGCGTCGGCAGGCTCCATCATCGCGTTCCACCGCCACCACTCCGATATCCAGCCCGGAGAAGTGGGGGTGATCTGCTCCTTCGGCGCCGGCTACTCCATCGGCAGCGCCATCGTCCGTAAACTCTGAGTGGCTTAGGCCAGGGCCCGTTTCAGGCGAATTTCCTCGACCTTGACGGCGCCCATGGGCACCGTCTTGGCGCTCGACATTTCGCGCTTGAAACCGGCCAGCTCGTGAAAACGCAGTGCACGCTCATTGGCAATCGGCACCCACACACACACGTGGGTGCAGCCCTCTTCCTGCAAGCCTTCGCGGGCGGCATCCCATAGCGCCAGCCCCACGCCCTTGGCCCAATAGGCCGGGTTGACGTAAATAGCCCAGATCTCGCCCATGGTCGGAGGCGTGCCCTTGTCGCGGCACCGGTCGAAACCGACAAAGCCTACGATCTTGTCGTCATCCAGCGCGACCTGCACCTGGGGTTCGCTGTATTCGATGGCCTCACGCCAATAGGCCTGGCGCTTGTCCAAGGGCACGACGGGAATGGGCGTATCGGTGATCAAGGCCTTGAAGGCTTCGCGGACGGTCGCGTTGTGGAGTTCTGCAATATTTTTGGCATCGCGCAAAGTCGCGGGGCGCACCGAGAAAGTGGTCGTACTGGACATGTCTAAACGTAAACCTGAAGCAAAATTGAAAAAGAGTGCAATTGTCGCTGCAAATGCGAATGGCTCGCCTCCCCTGCAAAAACAACCCATGCCCATTGCCGCCAGTCAGCCCCTGCAAGCCACCGAGAGTCAGGTACGCATCGAGCCTGCAGGCTGGGTGTGCTCAGCCGCACCGTTGCAAAGTATTCTGCAGGCCACTCAACAGGCGGGCATCGCATTGCCCAGCGCTTGCCGTAATGGCACGTGCCGTACCTGCCTGAGTCAGTTGGTCTCGGGTGAGATCGGTTACCTCATCGAATGGCCGGGTGTGAGTGCGGAAGAACGACAGCAAGGACTCTTCCTTCCGTGTGTAGCCTGCGCACGCAGCGATATCGTGATTGACCAGCCGATCGCACGCCGGAGTTCAGAGTTCAACGTCACCTAGGGTCGAAGGTTAACGTCACCTAGGGTCACTACCATTGTTGAAGAAAACAATGGCTTTAACAATCGGCGGCATTCATTAGCGAGCCTTTGTTTCATGACTGCACCGATTACCGTTCACCCTGGCGACCTGCCACTGCAATGCCTTTACCGCTGGGAGCGCGATCGCCCCGATGCCATTTATCTGACCCAACCCATCGGAGGCGGACAAGTCACCGACATCACCTGGGCCCAGGCTGCAGACCAGGTGCGCCGCATGGCCGCATGGTTGCAGGCGCAAGGATGGCCTGAAGGCAGCCGCATCGCCATCATCGGCAAGAACAGCGCGCACTGGATTCTGGCCGACCTGGCCATCGCCATGGCCGGCCACATTTCCATTCCGATCTACCCCACATTCAACGGTGAATCCCTCACCTATATCCTGGAGCACAGCGATACCAAAGCCTGCTTCGTCGGCAAGATGGACGACACCAGTGCACTGCGCACCGGAGTACCCCAAGGGCTGCCACTGATCGCACTGCCGCTGGCCCCTGCATTGCCGGCCATGCAGTGGTCAGACCTCATCGTCAAGACTGCGCCCTTGAAAGGAACGCCGTCGCCGGACGCCGACACGCTGTTCACCATCATCTACACCTCGGGTACGACGGGCAAGCCCAAGGGGGTCATGCACAGCTACCGCACCATGGCCTGGGGCGTGAGCAGCGCGACGCGACGGTTCACCATGACCAGCGCAGACCGCTACATCTCCTACCTGCCCCTGGCCCATGTGGCCGAGCGCATGCTGATTGAACAAGCTTCGCTGCGCTATGGCGGACGCATCTTCTTTGCCGAGGCACTGGACACCTTTGTGCAGGATTTGCAGCGTGCACGTCCCACCATCTTCTTTTCAGTTCCGCGGTTGTGGGTCAAATTCCAGCAGGGCGTGCACTCCAAGATGCCTGAGGAAAAGCTCAAACGCCTGTTGTCCATCCCCCTGGTCGGTCGTCTGGTACGCAAGAAAATTCTCAAAGGACTGGGCTTGGACCAATGCCGCATTGCAGCCGGCGGAGCTGCACCCATGCCCCATGAAATGCTGCACTGGTACCGCAACCTGGGTCTGAGCCTGATTGAGGTTTACGGCATGACCGAAAACTGTGGCGTTTCCCACTCCACATTGCCGGGGAGCAACCAGATCGGGACGGTAGGCCAACCCTACGATGAAGTTCAGTGCCGCATCGACCCCGAAACCGGAGAAATCCAGATGCGCTGCCCGGCAGTGATGCTGGGCTACTACCGCGAGCCCGAGCAAACTGCGCAAACCATTACTGCCGATGGCTGGCTGCATACCGGCGACAAAGGGTCCGTCAACAACCAGGGGTTACTGCACATCACCGGTCGCGTGAAGGATATTTTCAAAACGAGCAAGGGCAAATACATTGCACCAGCACCGATTGAAGACCTGCTGATGATGCACCAGGACGTAGAAGCCTGTGCCGTCACCGGCGCCAACATGACGCAACCCCTGGGTATCGTCCTGCTGTCCCAGGATGCCGTCAATCGCAGTGTCACGCCGGAAGGCAAGCAAGCCTTGACTGCCTCGCTGGAGGATCATCTGCGCACGGTCAACACCCAACTCGAAGCGCATGAGAAGCTGGCTTACCTGGCTGCAGTCACCACGCTGTGGACCCCGGAAAACGGCTTTGTGACCCCCACACTCAAGGTCAAACGCCCACGCGTGGAAGATGTCTATGGGCAACATTTCGACACTTGGCTGAAGCGGGGCAAGCCCGTCGTCTGGGCCGACGCCTGATAACCTGAATCCCCCTGCGGTAAGCTCATGCCATGTACTTTCAACATGGCCGCAGGGCTCTCGCGATGTGTCTGGCCATCGCACTTCACTCCGTTACGTATGCCCGTCCCGTCGAGGACACCATGGCGCAGCGCACGCTGGCGTGCACTGCATGCCACGGTGAGCAGGGTCGCGCCGGCCCGGACGGCTACTACCCGCGACTCGCCGGGAAGCCGGCGGGCTACCTGTACAACCAGCTGGTCAATTTCCGGGAAGGGCGCCGCCATTACACCCTGATGCGCGGCTTGATCGACCCACTCGATGACAGTTACCTGCGCGAAATCGCCCAGCACTTCGCCGCACTGGACCTGCCGTATTCCCCCCCTGCGAAGCCGGACGCACCGACATCGGTTCTGGAACACGGGCGCAAGCTGGTCAACAACGGGGACGCATCCCGCAAGATCCCGGCCTGCACCCAATGCCACGGCACAGCCCTGACCGGCGTCGTCCCCAACGTCCCAGGGCTGCTCGGCTTGCCCCGCGACTACATCAATGGCCAACTTGGAGGATGGAGAACCGGCCAGCGCAAAGCCACTGCCCCAGACTGCATGGGCCATGTCGCCAAGAGTCTGAGCAATCAGGACATCAGTGCGGTCAGCGCCTGGCTTTCAACCCAGGCCGTGCCGGGCAATGGCAAGCCTGCGCTGACTGCCCCACCCAAACCGCCTGGTGCGCCCGATATCCAGTGCGGAAAAGACACGACGGCCGAAACCAGCCGCACCCCAAGTGATGCACAGGTAGCCCGTGGCAGCTACCTGGCCCGCATTGGCAACTGTGCGCTGTGCCACACCGCCCGTGGCGGCGAGCCATTTGCCGGCGGTCGGGACATCAAAACTCCGTTCGGCACCGTTTTCTCCAGCAACATCTCGCCAGACAAGCACTTTGGGATCGGGGGCTGGACGGCCGACGACTTCTGGCAGGCCATGCACCACGGAAGATCCCGAGACGGTCGCCTGTTGAACCCGGCCTTTCCCTACACCAGCTACACCCATGTGACACGCGAGGATTCGGACGCCCTGTGGGCCTACCTGCGCAGCCTCAAACCCTCCACCCGCACCAACACCCCCCACGCGATGCAGTGGCCTTACGGCACGCAGGCCGCCCTGTGGGCCTGGCGCACCTTGTACTTCACCCCGGCAGGGGCTGCATCCACCCGCCCAGCCATCCAGGACAGTCAGATCGCCCGCGGCCAATATCTGGTGCAGGGTCTGGGGCACTGCACGGAATGCCATGCCCAGCGCAATGTCCTGGGCGGACTCGCCAAGGGTGCACAGGGATTGGGTGGGGTGATCCCAGGCAGCCAGTGGGTTGCGCCCTCGCTCTACCGCAGTGAAGAATCTTCGGTAGCCGGCTGGGCTACCGAAGATATCCAGGCGTTTCTGCGTACGGGTCTTACGCCGCGTGCCATCGCCAGTGGCCCCATGGCCGAGGTGGTGCTGCACGGAACCCAATACCTCACGGAAGGTGACGCAACGGCAATGGCACGCTATCTGAAAACGCTGGGGCCCGCACTCGCCACGGCAACAGCACCTACCGCGTCGACGACGCCCGCCCAATCCCTGCCCCCGACCGGGCGTGGCGCTGCTCTTTATGACAAACACTGTGCGCAATGCCACGGTAATGCCGGTGAGGGTTACACCAAAGCGTATCCCGCTTTGGCAGGCAATCGGGCCGTCAACATGGCGAACACCAGCAACCTTGCACTCAAGGTGCTGTATGGGGGATTTGGCCCCACCACGGCGGGCCACCCCAGGCCCTATGGCATGCCGCCCTACCGGCTCCTGCTCTCCGATGCAGAGATCGCCGACGTGCTGACCTACATCCGTTCTTCCTGGGGCAATGCGGGCGCGGCAGTGCCCGAGTTTGATATAAACAGAATTCGCACCACATCCGCTCCCTGAGACCTGCCATGAGAAGCCCAAACTCGTTCGCCACCAGGCAATAACATGGTCCGACTTTCCCGTAGAAAAAAACTTATTGCGCAAGAGGCCAGGCTGCGCCCGATCGCAGCCAACGTCATGAAGCGTGGTGCCACACAGGACGTAATCATCGACGGGTATGCCCCCGCGCAGATGATCGAGGACCTGCGCAAGTACCAGTCCGAACTGGAGATCCAGAACCAGGCCCTGCGGTACAGCCAGCAGGAAGCCGAAGGAGCGTCTGAACGTTTCGCCACCCTGTTTTCGAATGTGCCGCTCGCTCTGATGGTGGTGGACGAGGACGGGCTGGTGCTCGCCAGCAATGCGATGGCATTGCGTCTGTTCCAGCCATTGGAAAGTGACCCGCCGCTCAACTTTCTGTTGCCCTTTGTCGGGGCTACCCACGCCGATGAAGTGGCGGTGGCGTTTATCAATGCGCGCACCGCAGGCACCAGCGAAGTCAATGAAGTGGAGTTCCTGGCAGGCGCCCAGGGCAGGTTTACCGGCGACCTGCACATCGCCCGCATCGACAATCCACTGGACAACCTGGCGCACTTCATTTGTGCCGTCATTGACCAGGGCCCGTTGCTCGCGGAGCGCAAAGCGCTGCAAAAAAGTGCCGATGTGCTGCGCCAACGCAATGAGGACCTGCTGCTCAGCGAGAAACGGATGGCAGCCATCATCAACTCCTCGCTGGACGCCATTCTGTGTATTGACCAGAACCAGTGCATCACCGTTTTCAATCCCGCTGCGACGGCACTCTTTGAGTGCCCGGTTGAGCAAGCCTATGGCAGCCCGCTGGCCCGCTTCCTTCCCGATGTGCAGGATGCGCTGACCGATGGCAAAGTGTTCTCGCAAGCCACACTGGGAGAATTCCAGGCAGTCACCTTGCTGGGGCGCCAGATTTTTGTCGAGATCAGCGTGTCGATCGAACGGCGACTGCGCGCACGATCCCCGTTGTTGCCCACTGCGGGACACGAGGCCAGTCTGCGCAACCCCGAACGTTCCAGCGGTGCGGTCACCACCATCTTTGCGCGCGATCTCACCACCCGCAAGAAAGCCGAGGCCCAGCGCATCGCACTGGAAACGCAGCTGCGCGAATCGCAAAAAATGCAGGCCATGGGCACCATGGCGGGCGGCATCGCCCATGACTTCAACAACATCCTGAGCGCCATTCTGGGCAATGTCGAACTCGCAAAACAGGACACCTCCGTCGAATCGTCCGCGGCCACCAGCCTCGATGAAATCGAGAAGGCCGGACGGCGCGCCAGAGATCTGGTGCGCCAGATCCTGACCTTCAGCCGCAATGAGCAGCCCAAGCGCATTCCCATCCAGCTGGGTGAGGTGGTGCAGGAGACGGTCCGCCTGGTCAAGGTCACGCTACCACCCACCGTGGACCTCAAGACGATCATGCCTTACACCAGTCCACCGGTGCTGGCCGACGCAACACAGGTGGAGCAGGCCTTGCTCAACGTGTGCACCAATGCCATTCTGGCCATGGGCACCGGCAAAGGATCGGTCACCATCGAACTGGGTCAGACGTGGCTGGACGCCCCGCTGTGCGGCCGGCTCGGCCTGCCACCCGGCGCCTACGTCAGCCTCACGGTGCGCGACACGGGCAATGGCATGTCGCAGGCCACCATGGAACGTATCTTCGAGCCCTTCTTCACGACACGCCAGGTGGGCCAGGGCACGGGATTGGGGCTGGCGGTGGTACACGGCATCATGCAGACGCACCACGGTGCCATCGATGTGCAAAGCACACTGGGAACGGGCAGTGTGTTCACCCTGTACTTCCCGGTTTCCGAGCAGGCCGCTTTCGCCACGCAGGTCGACCTCGCACCGGTCACGGATGTCCAGGGTCAGGGCAAACATGTCATGTACGTGGATGATGACCAGGCACTGGTCTTTCTCGTCAAGCGCGCACTCACGCGCAAAGGTTTTCTCGTCACCACGTTCACCGATCCGATTGAGGCCCAGGCCGCACTGGCCGCCGATCCTGGCCGGTTTGACCTGCTGGTGACCGACTACAACATGCCCGGCTACAGCGGGCTGGATCTGCTGCGCGCCGTCAAGACCATCTGCCCGGACCTGCCCGTCGCACTGGCCTCGGGCTATGTCACACCAGAAATTGAAAAAGGTGCCGTAGAGGCCGGAGCCCGCGCACTGATTTACAAACCCAATGACATCAGCGAGCTGTGCGAAACAGTGCAACGCCTGATCACGGAGAGCCATGGCGATTGAGATCATCTACAAGGATGACGCCATCGTCGTGCTCAACAAACCCTCCGGCTTGCTGTCGGTTCCAGGCAGGGGCGGAGACAAGCAGGATTGCCTGAGCAGCCGCGTGCAGGCCATCTTCCCCGATGCGCTGGTCGTGCACCGGCTCGACATGGCCACCTCGGGTCTGCTGGTATTTGCGCGGAGCCTTGCGCACCAGCGCACGCTGGGCAACGCTTTCGCTGCGCGCGAGGTACACAAGCGCTATGTCGCCATCGTCAGTGGCCTGCTGACCACGCCGCCCGATGACTGGCACACCATCGACCTGCCCATCATCGTGGACTGGCCCAACCGCCCCCTGCGCATCATCGACCGCACGCTTGGAAAACCCAGCACCACCCGGTACCGCAGCCTCCTAGCCAACCCCCAAGACAACACCACCCGCGTCGAACTGGAGCCGGTCACGGGCCGCTCGCACCAGTTGCGCGTGCACCTGCAGGCCCTGGGCCATCCCATCCTGGGCGACACACTGTACGCCCCGGGACGGGTGGCGTTACAGGCCCCCAGACTGCTGCTGCACGCAACGCATCTCCGCTTCAACCACCCATCGCACGGCACGCCCATCGAGTTCGATTGCCCTGCCGGGTTCTGAGAATCCGGCCCTGCACCTAAAATGGCCGTGTGACCACCCTACTCAACGCCGACCTGCACTGCCACTCCGTGGTTTCCGATGGAACCCTGACGCCGGAGGCACTGGCTGCGCGCGCCCATGCCAACGGCGTGGAACTGTGGGCGCTGACCGACCATGACGAGATCGGCGGACAGTACCGTGCGGCCGCTGCGGCCCGGGAGCTGGGCATGAAATACCTCACGGGTGTCGAAGTTTCCGTCACCTTTGTCGGGCAAACGGTGCATATCGTCGGCCTGGGGTTTGATGCGGACGACGAACGGCTTGCCAACGGACTGCGCCAGACGCGCGGAGGCCGCCGGGAACGCGCCATGGAAATGGCGGATGGGCTGGCCAAGGTCGGCATCAAGGGGGCTTTTGAAGGTGCGCTGCAATTTGTGGGCAACCCCGACCTGATATCGCGCACCCACTTTGCGCGCTTTCTGGTGGAAACGGGTGTCTGCAAGGAAACCAACGAGGTCTTCCGCAAATTCCTCACCGAAGGCAAGCCGGGCTTTGTGCCGCACCGCTGGGCCACGCTCAAGGATGCCGTCACCTGGATCAAGGACGCCGGAGGTATGGCCGTGATTGCCCATCCCGCACGCTACAAATTCACACCCAACGAAGAATTTGCACTGTTCACCGAATTCAAGGCCCACGGCGGACAAGGCGTTGAAGTGGTCACCGGCAGCCACACCGCCGCCGAGTACGTTATCTACGCCGACACTGCCAACGAATTCGGTCTGGCTGCCTCACGCGGCAGCGACTTCCACAGCCCGGCGGAAAGCCACACCGAACTCGGCACCCTGCCCTTCCTGCCAGGCAACGTGACCCCTGTGTGGGAAGCCCTGGCTTCCCGCATCCAGTAAGCATGGCCCAGTATTTCGAAGTCCACCCCGAGAATCCCCAGGTCCGCCTGCTCAAGCAGACCGTTGCCCTGCTGGAAAAAGGCAGCATCGTCGCGGTGCCCACCGACTCCAGCTACGCCCTGGTCTGCCATCTGGACGACAAGGCAGCCGCCGACAACCTGCGCCGCATCCGGGGCGTGGACGACAAACACCACCTGACCCTGCTGTGCCGCGACCTGAGCGAGCTGGCCAGCTATGCGCGCGTGGACAATCGGCAGTACCGCCTGCTCAAGCTCGCCACCCCAGGCCCCTACACCTTCATTCTGGAAGCCAGCAAGGAAGTACCGCGCCGCGTAAGCCACCCGTCGCGCAAGACCATTGGCCTGCGCGTGCCCGAACACAAAGTGCTCCAGGAGCTGTTGGCCCTCCATGGATCTGCGTTATTAGCTACAACTTTGATAGCGCCAGGCGAAACCGACCCGCTCAACGATGCGCACGACATCCGCGACCGGTACGAACACCAGATTGCCGCCGTCCTTGATTCCGGGGCCTGCGCCCAGGAACCCACGACCGTCATTGACCTCACAGGCGACGAACCCGAAATCATTCGCCAGGGGCGCGGTGACCTGGCCCGGGTCGGTCTCTAATACCCCCAAAACCTACAAGGCACCCCTTCCTGTGGACATTGCTCACCTGATTCAAACCGTTGCCATCTATGCCTTGCCCGTGCTGTTCGCCATCACGGTGCATGAAGCGGCGCACGGATACGCGGCGCGCCACTTCGGCGACAACACCGCATGGATGCTGGGCCGGGTCACCCTCAACCCTGCGAAGCACATCGACCCGGTCGGCACCATCCTCATGCCACTGCTGCTGTACTTTGTCACCTCCGGGGCTTTCCTGTTTGGCTATGCCAAGCCAGTTCCGGTGCGGTTTGACCGCTTGCGCAATCCCAAGCGGGACATGGTGTGGGTGGCTTTGGCAGGACCGGCTGCGAATCTGGCGCAGGCACTGGGCTGGGGCATTCTGGTGTACCTGCTGCCAGCCCTGGGCGTGACGGAACCTTTCTTCAACCGGATGTGCCAGGGTGGCGTGCTGGTCAACGTCGTGATGTTTGCCTTCAACATGTTCCCGTTGCCCCCCCTCGATGGCGGACGCATTCTGGTGGGGCTGCTACCGCACCAGCAGGCGGCACTGGTGTCACGGATAGAGCCCTATGGATTTTTCGTCGTCATGGCCCTGGTCGTGTCCGGCATCGCCAGCACGGTGTGGATGCAGCCCGTCATGGCCCTGACCTTTGGTCTTCTGAACCTGCTGCTCTCGCCCCTGGCCGCACTCGTTCTCTGATTTTTTTCTGATTGTTCCTGTTATGAGTTCCGTTCGCTTCCTCACCGGCATCACTACTTCCGGCACACCCCACCTGGGCAACTATGTGGGCTCCATCCGCCCCGCAGTGCGCGCCAGTCTGACCCCGGGCGTCGAGAGCTTCTATTTCCTGGCGGACTACCACGCCCTGATCAAGATCGATGAGCCCGCACGCATCCAGCGCTCCACGCTGGAGATTGCCGCGAGCTGGCTGGCCGCAGGGCTCAACCCCGACAAGGTCACCTTCTACCGGCAGTCCGATGTGCCCGAAATTCCGGAGCTCACCTGGTTCCTCACCTGCGTCACCGGCAAGGGCGTGCTCAACCGCGCCCACGCCTACAAGGCCTCGGTAGACAAGAACACGGCTGCCGGTGTCGACCCCGATGCGGACGTCACAGCGGGCCTGTTCATGTACCCGGTGCTGATGGGTGCCGACATCCTGATGTTCAACGCGCACAAGGTGCCCGTGGGACGCGACCAGATCCAGCACATTGAGATGGCCCGCGACATGGCCGCCAGCTTCAACCACCGCTATGGCGAGCACTTCGTGCCTCCGCAAGCCGAGATTGAAGAGAGTGTGGCCACCCTGCCTGGCCTGGACGGCCGCAAGATGAGCAAGAGCTACGACAACACCATTCCACTCTTCGCTCCGCGCGAGCAACTCAAGAAGCTGATTGCTGGCATCGTCACAGACTCGCGCGCGCCGGGTGAGCCGAAAGACACCGAGGGCTCGGCCTTGTTCCAGATCTACCAGGCCTTTGCGTCGGAGCAAGAAACCGAAGCGCTGCGTACATCCTTCGCCAATGGCATCGCCTGGGGTGACGCCAAGAACGTCCTCTTCGAACGCATTGACCGGGAAATCGCCCCCATGCGCGCGGCCTACGAAGACTACATGGCCCACCCAGAAAAGGTGGAAGCCCTGCTTCTGGCCGGTGCCAGGAAAGCCCGCGCCATTGCCACACCCTTCATGGCCGAGTTGCGCAGCGCCGTGGGCCTGCGTGGCCTGGGCAGCGCCGTGCAGGCTGGCGCAAGCAAGACCGCGAAGGTGGCGCTCGCGTCGTTCAAGCAGTACCGCGAGAAAGACGGGCAGTTCTACTTCAAGCTGGCAGCGCCCGACGGAACCGTGCTGCTGCAAAGCAAGGCCTTTGAGTCCGGCAAGGTAGCAGGCCAGACCGTGGCGCAACTCACGCGCGATGGCGCGGCGGCCATTGCCGCCCTGCAGGCGCAACTGGAACCGGTGGACGCAACGGGCGTTGCCGCAGCGGCCGCAGCACTGGCAGATATGGCGCAGGCAGCGGCATCCAGTGACAAGAAGCAGGCATAAAACCGCAATGCATTTGCTATTAATTCAATAGCTACTCCCGCATGTTTCACGGGGGCTAGAGGCATTTTTTATTCATAAATTTCACTAGGGCCAGCACATGAGCGACTTCCCCAAAGACATCTACACCGAGCCTTCGCCGCTGGACGTGAACACCCTGGCCAACCTGGGGCCACTGCGCGGCATGGCGGGTATTTGGGAAGGCATGCGGGGTCTGGACGTGAAGCCCAAGGCCGAGGGTCCGAAGAAGCAGGCCTTCCATGAGCGCATGGAATTGCAGCCCATCGACCCGCAAACCAATGGCCCACAACTGCTGTACGGCCTGCGCTACCACACCCACGTCACCAAGCCCGACCAGGTCAAGACCTACCACGACCAGGTGGGCTACTGGCTGTGGGAGCCCGCCACCGGAACCATCATCCACACGCTGACGATTCCGCGCGGGCAGATTGCCATGGCCTCGGGTCAGGCGGCGGCCGATGCCACCGAATTTGAACTGGTGGCCACCCAGGGGCTGCAGACCTTTGGCATTTGCTCCGCGCCATTCCTGCAGCACGCCTTCAAGACCACCGAGTTCCGCATCAAGGTGACGATCAACGCCGATGGCACCTGGAGCTACGACGAAGACACGGTGCTGCAGATTCTGGGACGCGACGAACCCTTCCACCACACCGACCGCAACACCCTGCACAAGATCGCCGAGCCCACGCCCAACCCGCTAGCGCGCGGCTGAAAATCCGCTTCAGGGTAGCTGCACACGCACCTGCAGCAGACGCCTGGGACTGCTGGCCGCCTCGCTGCTGTAGCTGCCCTTTGGTGGCGCGGGGTTGCCCGATGCGGCCACCGTGACCCAGCGGTCCAGTGGCACGGTCACCGTGCTCACCCACTGCGATTGCCCTTGCGACGGAAGATTGGCATTGGTACCGTCCTGCAGACTGGCCTGGCGCACATCCAGTTCCACCACCACTTCGCGCTTGCCACCGGGCCAACGCGGTAGCACCACCAGGGTCTGGCCGGCATCGAACCAGTGCAGCGACTGGCTCACACCTGCACCGCTTTGTTTGGAAGGTGCCTGCACCGATTGCACCCACTGCATGGGCACAGACTGGTGCATGCGCAGTGTCGCCTTCTCGCCATTGCGCACCTGCACTTTCTGCGCGGTGAGCAAGGCGGCGGACTGCGGGCCGGCCCGGTAGCTGGCTCCTTCCTCCTGCCCATTCTCCTGCCCTTCTTCCACCTGGCGCACTTCCACGGTCAGGTCGCGCTGGGGCAACCTGGTCTGGGCTTGCACCGTGGGGCCTGCCAGAAGGCCAAGGATCAGGGTGCAGGCGGTCAGCAGTGTTTTCATGGTCAAAGTATTGTTCCACGATTGGGATTTTGCAGGTAGCCGTACACTCGGCAGCTCACACTGTTTTCAACCCTGACAAACCACCATGAAATCACCTGCCCGCCTGTGCCTTGCTATCGCCGCCACCGCTTTTTGCAGCCTGTCGGCTATTGCTGCCGATACCCAAACCCTGCCCAACGGCGTCAAGGTCACCCACACAGTGGCGGGCAGCGGCGCATCCCCGAAAGCCACCGATGCCGTCAAGGTGCATTACCGCGGCACGCTGGCCGATGGCAAGGAATTTGATAGCTCCTACAAACGCAATGCGCCAGCCACCTTTCCGCTGAATCGCGTGATTCCCTGCTGGACCGAAGGCGTGCAGAAGATGAAAGTTGGTGGCAAGGCCACGCTGGTCTGCCCGCCTGCGACGGCCTACGGCGAGCGCGGTGCCCCCGGCGCCGTGCCGCCCAATGCCACCCTGACCTTTGAAGTGGAACTGCTATCCATCGAGCGCTGATCCGCCCGCAACGCCATGTCGGAAGACAACCAGATCGTCATCCCGGAGTCGTTTCTGGCCCTGTACCTGAGCCCCGGGCGGTTCAAGCCGAGCGCCCCGCAGGCCGAGATTCTGGGGCGCTACGAGTTGTGCGAGGACATGGCGCAGATGCTGCTCGACACCGCCAACACCAAGAAATGGGAATTGGGCGTGGAAACGCAGGACATCGTGGCGCGCATCCAGCAAGGTCTGCAGGGCGGTGAAGCGGGCCTGAGCGAGGCCGAAGCGCAATGGATCGCGTTGCGACTCGCAGAGTTGATGGACTGAGCCTGCACAGGGGTCAAGGGTCAGCGGCCCGTTACATTCTTTTACTTCATGTTCATTGCGGGGTCACATTTCGATGTCACCATGATGACCATGAACCTTGATCACCACCCTACGTCTCCTGACACCGGCCCTCAGGCGCCGGTGTCAGCACAGGCGCAACTGGACCTGGTGCCCGAACTGGTTGCCAAGGTGTACGAAGAAGCCCCACTGGTAGTGCGGGGTCGCCTGATTGAACACCTGCTGAAACCCCTGAGCCTGCTGTCGCTGGTAGCGGTAGCCAACGGCGTGTTTGCCAACATCGCGCTGGGCAGTGGCTCGCCAGTTCTGCAGGTCAACCCTGAAGATGCGCAGCGCATTGGCACACGTGACGTGGCCGCCCTGGTCAGCCATGTGCAGCAGGTCAGCGTCCAGGTGGTCGATGGTCTCTCCCAGATCCTGACTTCTTCACCCGTGCTGGCCGGCTCGACTGCGACGGCCATGCTGCTCGCCCTGCTGGCCAAGCAGGCGGTGCAGCGCACACCCATCGTAGGCAACGACTTCGACCCGATTTCATAGCAGCCTTGCGCCGGGCTTGGTAAAGTCCAACGGGAATCACCAAACCGGAGCACAAACATCCACAAAGCCGACTTCCTCATCATCGGCGCCGGCATTGCCGGTGCGTCCATCGGCTACTGGCTGGCGCCGCACGGCCGTGTCGTCATTCTGGAGCGTGAATCGCAGCCCGGCTACCACTCCACAGGCCGCTCCGCCGCCCTGTACATGGCCAGTTACGGTTCGGAACAGGTGCGCGGCCTGACCCGCGCCAGCCTGGCGTTTCTGTCCCATCCGCCTGAAGGATTTGCGGACTACCCACTGCTCAAGCCCCGCGGGGCCCTGATGGTGGCGACTTCAGAGCAACTGGACGCACTGCAGGCGCACTGGGCCATGCTGCATGCACTGGATCCCCACGCCCGACTGATCAGCGGACAGGAAGCCTGCGCCATGGTGCCGGTGCTGCGCCCGGATCAGGTCGCGGCTGCGGTCTACGAGCCCGATGCGTTTGATATGGATGTGGACGCTATTCATTCCGGTTTCCTCAAAGGCCTTCGCCGTACCGGCGGCCAGATTGTCTGCAATGCCGAAGTGACCGCGCTGGAGCGCCACGACAATGTCTGGACCGTCACCGCAAGTGGCCAATCCTGGACGGCCCCAGTGGTGATCAACGCCGCTGGCGCCTGGGCCGAGGTGGTAGGCCGGATGGCCGGCGCACAGCGCATTGGTCTGGTGCCGCATCGCCGCTCGGCTTTCGTCTTCCAGCCACCGCAGGAGGCCCAGATCGACCACTGGCCCATGGTCATCAGCGTGGCGGAAGACTGCTATTTCAAACCGGACGCCGGCATGCTGCTGGGCTCCCCCGCCAACGCAGACCCGGTGGAGCCGCAGGACATCCAGCCCGAGGAACTCGACGTTGCCATGGGCATCCACCGCATTTCGGAGATGACCTCGCTGGAAATCCGCCGCCCCACACGCACCTGGGCCGGGCTGCGCTCGTTTGTGGACGATGGTGGTCTGGTGGGTGGATTTGATCCGCTGGCATCTGGGTTCTTCTGGGTGGCTGCGCAGGGCGGCTATGGCATCCAGACCTGTGTGGCCATGGGCGAAGCCTGCGCCGCACTGGCACGGGGCCAGCCCATTCCGGAGCACATCCGCGCACAGGGCGTTACGGAACAGCTGCTCAGCCCCGCG
>CAUJJV010000061.1 GCA_963205375.1 Pseudomonadota bacterium | reverse complement strand
ATGGCCAGCGGCGTGGTGCCCCAGATCAGCATGATCATGGGCCCCTCGGCCGGTGGCGCCGTGTATTCACCGGCCATGACCGATTTCATCTTCATGGTGAAGGATTCCAGCTACATGTTTGTGACCGGTCCCGAAGTGGTCAAGACCGTGACGCACGAGGAAGTCACTGCGGAAGAGCTGGGCGGCGCCATCACCCACACCACCAAGAGCGGTGTGGCCGATCTGGCGTTTGAGAACGATGTGGAAGCGCTGTTGATGCTGCGCCGCCTCTACAACTACCTGCCCCTCTCCAATCGCGAAAAAGCACCGGTGCGCAAGAGCGGCGACCCGATCGATCGTATGGATCTGTCGCTGGACACGCTGGTGCCCGACAACCCCAACAAGCCTTACGACATGAAGGAGCTGATCGTCAAGACGGTGGACGATGGCGACTTCTTCGAGCTGCAGCCCGAGTACGCCAAGAACATCCTGATCGGCTTTGCCCGCATGGACGGCCAGACCGTGGGTATCGTCGCCAACCAGCCGCTGGTGCTGGCCGGCTGCCTGGACATCAAGAGCTCCATCAAGGCCGCGCGCTTTGTGCGCTTCTGCGATGCGTTCAACATCCCCGTCGTCACGTTTGTGGACGTGCCCGGCTTCATGCCTGGTACCAGCCAGGAGTACGGCGGCATCATCAAGCACGGCGCCAAGCTGCTGTATGCGTACGCCGAGTGCACTGTGCCCAAGATCACCGTGATCACCCGCAAGGCTTACGGCGGCGCCTATGACGTGATGGCCTCCAAGCACCTGCGTGGCGACGTGAACTTTGCCTGGCCCAATGCCGAGATTGCGGTAATGGGTGCCAAGGGCGCAGTGGAAATTATCTTCCGCGAAGACAAGGGTGACCCTGCCAAACTGGCGGCCAAGGAAGCCGAATACAAAGCCCGATTTGCCAACCCCTTTGTGGCTGGCGCACGCGGCTTTATCGACGACGTGATCCTGCCGCATGAAACCCGCAAGCGCATCTGCCGCTCGCTGGTCATGCTCAAGGACAAGAAGCTGGAAAACCCGTGGCGCAAGCACGGGAACATCCCACTCTGATCAGGCTGAAGAACAAGAAAAGGATCACAGACCATGTTTACCAAAATTCTGATTGCCAACCGCGGTGAAATTGCATGCCGCGTGATCGCTACTGCCCGCAAGATGGGCATCAAGACTGTGGCGGTGTACTCCGATGCCGACAAAGATGCTCGCCATGTGCTGCTGGCCGACGAGGCCGTGCACATTGGTGCCGCACCCAGCCGCGAGAGCTATCTGCTGGCCGACAAGATCATTGCCGCCTGCAAGCAGACCGGTGCACAGGCCGTGCACCCCGGCTATGGCTTCCTGAGCGAGAACGCCGAGTTCTCCAAGCGCGTGGAAGAAGAAGGCATCATCTTCATTGGTCCCAAGCATTTCTCGGTGGGCGCCATGGGCGACAAGATCGAGTCCAAAAAGCTGGCGCTCAAGGCCGGCGTGAACTGCATCCCCGGTGTGAACGACGCGATTGAGACGCCTGAGAAGGCGGTGGAGATTGCCAAGGGTATTGGTTACCCCGTGATGATCAAGGCCAGCGCGGGCGGCGGTGGCAAGGGCCTGCGCGTGGCCTTTAACGACAAGGAAGCGTTTGAAGGCTTTAGCAGTTGCAGGAACGAAGCGCGCAATAGCTTTGGTGACGACCGCGTGTTCATCGAGAAGTTTGTCGAAGAGCCCCGCCACATTGAGATTCAGCTGATTGGCGACAGCCATGGCAATGTCATTTACCTGAACGAGCGCGAGTGCTCCATCCAGCGCCGGCACCAGAAAGTGATTGAAGAGGCGCCGTCGCCTTTTATCAGTGATGCGACCCGCAAGGCCATGGGCGAGCAGGCTGTGGCCCTGGCCAAGGCGGTGCAATACCAGTCCGCAGGTACCGTGGAGTTTGTGGTTGGGAAAAACCAGGACTTCTATTTTCTGGAAATGAACACCCGCCTGCAGGTGGAGCACCCTGTGACCGAAGCCATCACCGGCCTGGACCTGGTGGAGCTGATGATCCGCGTGGCCGCTGGCGAGAAGCTGCCACTGACTCAGGCCGACGTGAAGCGCAACGGTTGGGCCATGGAGTGCCGTATCAACGCTGAAGACCCGTTCCGCAACTTCCTGCCCTCCACCGGCCGCCTGGTGCGCTTTGCGCCCCCTGAGCAGACCATGTGGCAAAGCGATATCGACCATTTGTTCGGCGTGCGCGTGGACACCGGCGTGCAGGACGGCGGCGAGATTCCGATGTACTACGACTCGATGATCGCCAAGCTCATCGTGCACGGCAAGGACCGCAATGAAGCGATTGCCAAGATGCGCGAAGCGCTCAATGGCTTTGTGATCCGCGGCGTCTCCAGCAATATCCCGTTCCAGGCGGCGCTGCTGGCCCACCCCAAGTTCGTCAAGGGCGATTTCAATACCGGTTTCATTGCCGAGCACTATTCCAAGGGCTTCTTTGCCGAAGATGTGCCGCACGACGATGCCGATTTCCTCGTGGCCATTGCTGCCTTTGTGCGGCGCAAGTCCCGTGAGCGAGCAGCAGGCATTTCCGGGCAGCTGCCGGGTTACGCCGTCAATGCCGGCAAGGACTATGTGGTGGTCACACTCGATGCTGCGGGCAACCACAGTTACGCGCCAGTGCATGTCGACGAATTTGTAGGCGAAACCGGCTCCGCCCGCGTCAAGGTGGGCGCGAACAGCTATGAAATCCGTAGCAACTCCCGCCTCAACGACATCGCTATTGATGGCACCGTGAACGGCCAGCCGTTCACGGCCCAGGTCGAACGTGGCACCCCCAAGAACCCGCTGGCACTGCGCGTGCAGCACAACGGCACCCGCATCGATGCGCTGGTGATGTCGCCACGCATGGCCGAGTTGCACGCGCTGATGCCGCACAAGGCGCCGGCGGATATGAGTCGCTTTGTGCTGTCGCCCATGCCAGGCCTGCTGGCCGAGGTGTCGGTGGTAGTGGGCCAGAAAGTGCAGGCTGGTGAGCGCGTGGCGGTCATTGAAGCCATGAAGATGGAGAACGTGCTGTTCGCTGCGGCCGACGGCGTGGTGGGCAAGGTGCTGGCAACCAAGGGCGAGAGCCTGACGGTGGACCAGGCGATCGTGGAGTTTGTGTGATGCAGCGCCCATTCCAGGTGCTGGGCATCCAGCAAATCGCCATCGGTGGACCCGACAAAACCCGCCTGCAGAAGCTGTGGGTGGATATGCTGGGTCTGGAGATCACTGGTACGTTCAAGAGCGAAAAAGAGAACGTGGACGAGGACATCTGCGCCATTGGCAAGGGCCCGTTCAAGGTCGAGGTCGACCTCATGCAGCCGCTGGACCCCGAAAAGAAGCCGGCAGTGCACACCACCCCACTGAACCACGTCGGTCTGTGGATTGACGACTTGCCGGTGGCGGTGGAGTGGCTGACCGCCAAAGGCGTGCGTTTTGCGCCTGGCGGCATTCGCAAAGGCGCTGCAGGCTTTGACATCTGCTTTCTGCACCCCAAGGCTAACGACGAATTCCCCATCGCTGGCGAAGGTGTGCTGATTGAACTGGTGCAGGCACCGCCGGAAGTGGTGAAAGCATTTTCACAAATGGCCTTTCCCGGTAAGAGCGTCTGAGTCATGGCCAGCCGGCCCGTGCGACTGCAGGCCTTTGCCGGCGTATAGTGCACTGAAATACACAGCGCCAATGTTGGACCATGGTTTCGCTCGTTTCGCCGCCTGACGTTCCGGACGACTCGGATCGCGAGTCAGCATCGCTTTCCCAGTTTGTCCACTGGATTCATGGCATTCTGTTTTCGGCAGGCTTGGCGGTGTTGGTCGGTATTGTGGTTGCAGATCCGCAGGCCTGGGGACGGTACAGCGGCCTGCTGGTTCTGTTGGTGGTGATCGCCCTGAGTCATTGGCAAGGTCGCACCCACCCGCGCCGATCGGTGGCCATTCTGGTGGTTGGCGTGTGGCTCCTGTCCTGCCTGTCGGTCCTGCAGTTTGCCGGCATCCACAGTGCCAGCTTCGTACTCTTTCCCTTTTCTATTGCGGTTGCCGGCTGGATGTTGGGCCGGCGCTGGCTG
>CAUJJV010000060.1 GCA_963205375.1 Pseudomonadota bacterium | reverse complement strand
GGCTGGTGCCCGAACTCTCCCACACCAGGTATTTGCCAAGGTAAGGCTGCCCGATGCGGCCGGAGTCCGCTGTGAAGGCTTGCAGACCAGCCAGCGTGAGCGCCGGGTCGGTCACCCAGTCGTCAAAGTGCGCCATCAAGGCCTGACGGGATACCGATGGCAAGCTCTCCAGGCGCGTAGTGCCGCCCACAGCACCACGCAGGTGTTTCTGGTAGAAGCGGGATTCACGCAGGGCGCGGGTCAGCAAAGCGTCAAAACGCTGGCGCTGACGGGTGGCGCGCGCACGGGCAGATGCCCTCCCCATGGCCAGAATGTCCATGGACACAGTACTGAAATACAGCGGGTCAAAAATGGGCGGCACGCAACTCCCTCTTTGCATTGAATCGTAGACTGGTATGCAACCGCAAAACTGACCCAGATCAATGTTTGCAGGAGTGCAATGCCTACGATAGACAACCAGTGCATCTAACCTGTCAGGTACCCTATGGTCACACGCAAGAAACTCGCCAATCTGCCCACCACGCCCCCGCAAGACGAGGAAACGCCCACGCAACGGCTGGACCGGCTGACCCACGCGGCAGTGGCGCCATTGACGGGCGGACTCTCCCCAGTCTCGATGGCGCTGGCCATGGCGGACTGGGCCTGGCACCTGGGTGTGTCCCCGGGCCGGCAGATGGAACTGGCAGCACTTGCAGCGCGCCTGGCCAAAGATACGCTGGCGGGTGATGGCACCTCTGCCGACGAAGCAGGTTCTGCGGACGATGACCCACGTTTTCGCCATGAAGCGTGGGCGGCCTGGCCGTTCAGCCAGATGCGCACCGGGTTTCGCAATGCCGAAGCATTCTGGCGCGAGGCCTCACGTGTGCCGGGCATGACTGCCCACCATGCCGACATGACCCAGTTTTTTGCCAAGCAGTGGCTGGGCGTGATGGCACCGGCCAACTGGCTCCCGACCAACCCGGTGGTGCTGAAGGATGTGGCGGAATCGAAAGGGACCCACCTGATGGCAGGCGCGCAGAACTGGCTGCGCGACGTCACAGGTCTGCACACACCCGACGAAGTAACACCGGCAGACCATTTCAAGGTGGGACGTGATGTGGCCACCACGCCAGGCAAGGTGGTTTTTCGCAACCGGCTGATTGAACTGATCCGCTACGACGCACAGACCGAGCGGGTGCATCCCGAACCGGTGCTGGTGATTCCGTCATGGATCATGAAGTACTACATCCTGGACCTGTCTCCCCACAACTCCATGGTGCGGTATCTGGTGGAACAGGGCCACACGGTGTACATGCTGTCTTGGCGCAACCCGGATGCGCAGGACCATGACCTGTCGATGGACGATTACCTGCGCCTGGGCGTGATTGACGCACTGCGCGCGGTGGGTGCACTGAGCGGAAAAAACCATGCAGTGCACACCATGGGCTACTGCCTGGGTGGCACGCTGCTGGCCATTGCTGCCGCTGCCTTGGGCCGCACTGGCGGCATGTCAGAAACCCACGACCTGCCAGCCATCAAGACACTCACACTGCTGGCCGCGCAGACCGATTTTTCGGAGCCAGGCGAGCTGGGCCTGTTCATTGACGAGAGCCAGGTGGGATTTCTGGACAACATCACGCGCGGCAAGGGTTACCTCACCGGGGAACAAATGGCCGGTTCGTTTCAGTTCCTGCATTCACGCGACTTGGTGTGGACGCGGCGCATGCGCGAGTACCTGATGGGCGAGCGCGAGCAGCCCAACGACCTGATGGCCTGGAATGCCGACACCACGCGCATGCCAGCGCGCATGCACCACGAGTATCTGACTTCCCTTTACCTGCACAACGCCTTGGCCACCAGTGCGTATCGGGTAGAAGGACGCGCCGTATCACTGGCGGACATCCGCATGCCGGTATTCATGGTGGGCACACAGCGCGACCACATCTCGCCCTGGCCTTCGGTTTACAAACTGCACCATCTGTGCGATGCAGAGATCACTTTTGTGCTGACCAGCGGCGGGCACAACGCGGGCATCATCTCGGAGCCTGGCCACCCCAAACGCAGCTACCAGATGGACACCCGCCCAGCCCAAGGCACCTGGGTGGAACACGCGCAGTGGGCCCAGCAGGCTCCCAGCCACGAAGGTTCCTGGTGGACAGCCTGGCACGACTGGTTGGCAGCCCATTCTGGCCGCAAGGTAGCGCCCAAGCCGCTGCCGGCAAGGGCTGCACTCTGCGAGGCACCCGGCGAATATGTAATGCAGCGTTACGCGGACTGATCCAGTCCCAGCGCATGGAAGACGCGGATGGCGGCGTAAGCGTCGTTAGCCGCATAAACCAGCTGCGATTCGGTCAGCCGCGGGTTGGCCCAGTTGCTGGTAGCCGCCTTTTTGGATTTCATGAAACGCTGGTTGAACAGCACTGCAACGGCGCCCTTGACGCCCATGTCCTTGCGGTAGCCGCGCTGGTGGAACACGGCGTTGAGTTCCAGAATGCCTGCGGGCTCCACGCCCAACTTGTGGATGATGCGCTTGCGGTCATCGCCCAGACCAAAGCCAGCCTTGGCGACGCCACCCCATGCCAGCAGTTCAGCGGCCACCTCGCGGCATGGCAGATCGTGCAGTTGAAACACCCAGGCCCGATCCACCGTGGCAAGCTGGAGAATGTGCGGTCCATCCGAGACATCGCCCACGCGAAACGTCGGTTTGGACTCGGTGTCGAAACCCCACGCGGGCGCATCCAGGAGGGCTGCACGGGCTTCGCGTGCTTGCGCTGCAGTATCGATGAGCGCGATGCGGTCCAGCCCCAGGCGCTCAAAGGGGGGGAGCAGGGCAATGGTTTCTTTGTCAGGTGT
>CAUJJV010000059.1 GCA_963205375.1 Pseudomonadota bacterium | reverse complement strand
CCTGCGGCACAGCGGTCAAGGCAGCCGGCCTTGTTGACGCGCACCTTGCCGGGACCAGCCAGTCCCGCAGCTTTCACCTGGCCCTTGCACCGGTCGAAAGCTTCCTGCGCCTGGTGCTGCGCACAGCACTCTTCGCCGTTTTTGCGTTCGTTGAGGCAAAAGAAAATGTGTCGCTCGTAGTAGGAGCCTGGAGTGCGTGTGGAATCAGTCATGGTGCGATTCTAGTTTTTCGGGTTGCGCTGCCCGACCCGGACCACCACATACAACAGGGCTGCATAGGGCCAAAGCCAGCCCAGCCATTGGGCCAGCCCGTGAAACCGGATGAATCGCCCCTGCTCCCAGTCCTGCAATGTTTGCGCGAAGTACGCACTTTCGGGCGCCTGGTTGAGCAGGCTCAGGTAGACCCCCAGCGCCAGCAGGGCCAGCGCAGCACTGACCCGCCAGGAAGCCAGTGTGGCGACCAGTGCAAGAACGATGGCACCGGCAATTCCCAGTTGCGTGGGCAGGTCCAGCCACGACCAGGCATGAACAGGCCCCCAACTCAGTGCCGCGGACAGCCCGGTCACCAGCACGCCGACACCAATGCACAGCGGCGCAAAAACCAGACGCCGCCAGGTCGAGCGGATCACGCAGTATCCCAGCAGGCACGGGATGAGGAGCCCCAGGAGCACGCAGACCATTTCCGCGCCGGGTACCAGCGGCTGCAATTCGATGTCGCGCACCGGCATCCAGTCCAGAAACGGCGTATCTGCCAGACGGTCCGCGATAGACGCCTCAATACGCTCGAAAACCTGTCCGAGCCCAAAAGGTACGGCGGCGGGAAACAGCAGCGCCAAAGGCCAGGTGGCCAGAAGTACCAGCCCACCGCGGGCATGCGGAACAAACCAGCGGGCACGAAACCGGCTCCACCGGTCAATCGCCCCCATGCGCTCCAGCAGTACGGTGGCGGCTGCGCCCAGCGCTGCGCCCAGGGTATTGAGCAGCCAGTCCTCGCGCGAAGGAACCCGCAGGGGCAAATAACTCTGCAACGCCTCCATCGCAAAGGACAGCACACCCGCAAGCACGACCGGAAGCCACAGCGCCTGACGGCTGCGGCCGGTCCGCAATGCGCTCAACGCCAGCATGCTCCCCAGCGGAAGGTAACCCGCCACATTGATGGCCACATCAAACCGCGTCCAGTAGCGCGGGAACGGCGCCAGCAGAAACGACCACGGCAGGATGTCCTGGTCACGCCATTCGGCAAACGGGTACAGGCTGGCATACACCACCAGCACCGCATACATCAGCGCCAGGGGCGAAGCAGCGGTTTTGTGCATGGCTACACGGTCAGAAGGGTTTGACCACAACCAGAACGACGATGGCCACCAGCATCAGCACCGGCGCTTCATTGAACCAGCGGAACCACACATGGCCGCGCGATGCAACACCCGCTTCAAACTTGCGTAGCAGCCTGCCACAGACGTGGTGGTAGCCCAGCACCAGCACCACCAGCAGAAGCTTGGCGTGCATCCAGCCGTTGCCCGGCCCCCATCCGATGCCATAACCTATCCAGAGCCACAGCCCCAGACCCACGGCTGGAACGGCCAGCAGGGTAGTAAAGCGCATCAGCTTGCGCGCCATCAGCAGCAGGCGTGCGCGTTCCGCGGTGGAGTCCGCGGGCACCATGGCCAGATTGACAAAAATCCGCGGCAAGTAGAACAGGCCCGCAAACCAGCTGGCCACGAACACGATATGGAAAGATTTGACCCAGAGCATGGCTGGAGTGTAGCCAGCGTTCAGGCCACAAGCTGCTTGCAGCTTGCGTCGTAGGCTAACTTCGCGCAGCAAAGTTAAGCGCAGCGGCCGAAGACAAAAAAACCCCGGTACAGGACCGGGGTTGGAAGCCTATTTGCTGTCACACATCAAGGCCCCGCTCAGGGAGGAAAAGCGGGAGGTAGCAAGCTACCTGGGGAGGAATATAGCAACTTTGAATACCCGCTGCAAGAAACCGGAATTTTTTTCTGCATTTTTATATGCCATTTGCCTGTCGGCGGGCTATCAGGCAGGGGGTATGCTGCAACGCCACCAACGGAGGTTTCTACCCGCTGCCGGGAATCAGGCACAATTTTCCCCATGACATACACCACCCCCTACGCCCCCTTCCCGGCGGGCCGCCCCCGCCGGCTGCGCCGGGACACGTTCACCCGCAACCTGGTCCGTGAGAACACACTGACCGCCCACGACCTGATCTACCCCGTCTTTGTCGTGGAAGGTCAGGGCCAACGCGTGCCCATCAGCTCCATGCCCGGCGTGGAGCGCCTGAGCCTGGACCTGCTGTTGCCCGTGGCCGAAGAATGCGTGAAGCTGGAAATCCCGGTGATGGCGCTGTTTCCGGTGATTGACCAGTCGCTGAAAAATTACGAGGGCTCCGAAGCACTCAATCCGGACGGCCTGGTGCCACGGGTGGTGCGCGCACTGAAGAAAGAATTTCCCCAGCTCGGCGTCATGACCGATGTGGCGCTGGACCCCTTCACCAGCCATGGCCAGGACGGCCTGCCCGACACGCGCCCTGAAACCGAGGGCTACATCCTCAACGACGAAACCGTGGCCATGCTGGTGCAGCAGGCCATGACCCAGGCCGATGCCGGTGTGGACATCGTCGCGCCCAGCGACATGATGGACGGGCGCATCGCCGCCATCCGTACCGCGCTGGAAGCCAAAGGCCACATCCACACGCGCATCATGGCCTACAGCGCCAAATACGCCAGCGCCTTCTACGGTCCGTTCCGCGACGCCGTGGGCTCGGCCAGCAACTTGGGCAAGGGCAACAAGAAGGTCTACCAGATGGACCCCGCCAATACCGACGAAGCCCTGCGCGAAGTGGCCATGGACATTGCCGAAGGTGCCGACATGGTGATGGTCAAGCCAGGCATGCCTTACCTGGACGTGGTGCGCCGGGTGAAAGACGAATTCAAGGTTCCCACCTTTGCCTACCAGGTGTCGGGCGAATACGCCATGCTCAAGGCAGCTGCGCAGAACGGGTGGCTTGACCACGATGCGGTGATGATGGAAAGCCTGCTGGCGTTCAAGCGCGCCGGGGCCGACGGCGTCCTCACCTACTTTGCACGCGACGCGGCCAAGTTGCTACGGAAATAATAGCTACTCACGCAATCAACACGAGGGCCAGGTGCCAATTTGGCATATAACCCCAAACAGGAACCCGATGCGCATATTCCATATCCAGAGCAGCACTGTGACCGAGAGCGCGGACATTGACGCCCTCGCCACCAGTGGCCCGCCCGCGCAGGGCTATATCTGGGTGGCCTGCGCGCGGGAAGAGTTGGAATCGAGTCTCGGCAAGGTCCAATCCATGCTGCAGTCGCTGGGTGGCGTGCAACTGGTGGACCTGCATGTGTCCGACCTGCTGAACCAGCAGCTGCCTTCGCACTACGACTACACCTCCCAGTACGACATGCTGGTGTTTCGCCGACTGGCGGCGGGCAACGGCTCCACACCGGGCACGGGGCAGACTGGCACGCGCATCCCTGCCAAAGGGGGGCCTCCCATCTTGCGGCGCATTGATACCAGCCCGGTGGGTTTTGTAGTGCTCGACCGCGTGCTCCTCACGGTGCACCCGACCGACTGTGCGGCGCGCGAAGCCTATGCGGCCAAGCTGCTGCAGGCGGCCAGCGCAGAATCCCGCGCGGCGGGTGCGCGCCTGCCCACCAGCCCGGCCGACCTGATGCTGCGCATCGTCAACCAGATGGTCGACAGCTATCTGGCCCTGCGCCGGGAGCTGACCCACCAGCTGGACCACTGGCAGGCCGAGCTGCTGAACCCCAAGACCCGTTTCAACAACTGGTCGACCCTGATGGACGCACGGCTGGCGCTGCACCATCTGGACGAGATTTGCGAAGAACAGCGATCCTCCATCCAGGACTGGATTGAAGCCGTCAAAACCTGGCCCGATGCCACTACGCTGGCAGACCAGCGCGACCGTGAACTGCTGCAGGTCCGCAGCCGCGATGTGCTGGAACACATCGAACGCGTGGTCCACCATGTGCGTCGCCTGGAGCAAAGTGCAGAAACCGCAGTGCAGATGCACTTCAGCGCGCAGAGCCACCGCACCAACGACATCATGCGCACGTTGACGGCACTCACCGCCATCTTTCTGCCACTGAACCTGATTGCCGGCATCTTCGGCATGAACTTCGACTTCATTCCCCTGCTGCACATCTATAGCGGCTTCTGGTGGGCCATGGGCAGCATGGCCCTGATTGCTTCGGCACTGGGGCTGCTGTTCTGGCGCAAGCGCTACATCGCGCGCTCGGAACTCTAGGCTGCGTGCGCGTCAGGGCGCGGGCAGCCCGAACAGCCGCGCGCCGTTGTCCCAGGCCACTTTGCGCGCCACGTCGGGCGGCAGGCCGCCGAGCCAGCGCCGGTAGCCCCGCATGAGCTCGTCGTAGTACAGCCAGCGCTGGTTGACCCAGGTGTCCGACCCGATCAGAAAGCGGTCAGGGTATTTGGTGACCAGCGCACGCCACTCGGGGCACAGCTGGCCGTCGTCGCAGGTCAGGCCGGGGCGGTATGACAGTTCACCCATCAACAGCGGGTAGCGCGCCATCAGGGCATCCACCCGCGCGGCGGGCGCACCGCCGATGCCGGTGTGCGCCCAGATCAGTCGTGCTTTGGGAGCGTGGGCCATCAGCAGGTCAATGGCCACGTCGTCCACATGCGCCAGCACCGCCAGTTGCTGCTTCTCGGCCAGCTGCATCAGCTTGCGGGCTACCGGGCCGTTGGCATTGGCGCTGTCGTACAGGTGGAATTCGCCCAGGCCCTTGTAGGGGCCGGCACCCGTGCCGCGCGCCAGCTCGGTTTGCACCAGGGTGTAGATGGTTTCATCGCGAAACCAGTTGTCGTAATCGGCGCGGTTGCGGTACAGGCGCACAAAGGGCACCACGGTGACGCCAGCGGCGCGGGTCTGCGGGGCATCGGCCAGCGCCTTGGTGCCGTCGTTGGGCCGGCTGTTGGCGACGATGGCACGCACACCGTTGCGCTGCATGCGCGCCAGCACATCGGGCAACGGGTGCGGCCCGGTTTGACCGTTCCAGGCTTCTTCGTTGTAGTGCAGGTGGGCGTCCAGCAGCGGGCCGGTGTAGTCAGCCGCCCAGACAGACGCCAGACTTGCTATACAAATAATAGCTGCTTGCGCATAGCGGACGGGGGCTAGAGGCCAATTTGGCATAAATTCCCCTGTGTCAATGCCCTAACCGACATGCTGCGCCAGAAAGGCCAGCGTGCGCTGCGATGCCAGCGCAGCAGCCTCGGCGTTGTAGGCACCGCGGTGGTCGCAGTTGAAGCCGTGCTGCGCGGCGTACAGCTTCACCTGCACGCCGGGCTGCGCCGCCCGGAACGCGTGCACACCTGGCAGGGGAATGGCGTGGTCCTGCTCGCCAAAGTGCGCCAGCACCGGACACAGCGGCTTGCGTGCCGCCTCGGCCGGTTCGGTCATGCCGCCACCGTAGTAGGTCACCCCCGCGCTGATGCCGGGCAGCAGGCAGGCCGAGCGCCAGGCCAGCAGGCCACCCCAGCAGTAGCCCATGACGGCCACCTTGCCGGCCTGGGCTGCATGGGCCACGGCCGCAGCAATGTCAGGCAGCACACCCGGCGCGGGCAGGCCCTCGACCGCAGCCTTGAGTTCACGGCCCGCAGCGATGTCGTCCGGGCAGTAGCCCAGCTCCACGTCGGCCTTCACCCGATGAAAGGTCGC
The DNA here is from genome assembly GCA_963205375.1 of Pseudomonadota bacterium. Lineage (GTDB taxonomy): Bacteria > Pseudomonadota > Gammaproteobacteria > Burkholderiales > Burkholderiaceae_C > Allorhodoferax. Next base: position 1,019 of record CAUJJV010000059.1, on the reverse strand, counting down.
CGGCGCCAGCGCCAGATAGCCTTGGGCGGCATAGCTGTCCACCACTGCGCGGATGTGGCTGTTGACGCCAAAGATCTCCTGCAACACCACCACGGCGCCCTTCGGGCTACCCGCGGGCCGGGCTTCATAGGCGGGAAAGACAAAGCCATCTGCCGCAGTGAGTTGAATGAACTGGCCCATGGTGGCTTCAGACGCGCGGATGGTTGTGTTTACTTGGCCTGGAAGCCGCTGTCCTTGATCAGCTTGGTCCACACCTGGGTGTAAGCCTGCTCACGGGTAGCGAGCTGCTGCTGCGTCATGAAACCCACGGTCAGGCCCATCGCGGTGAGGCGGTCTTTGACTTCGGGCATGGCCACCACTTTGGCCAGCGCGTCGGAGAACTTGTCGATGGCGGCCTTGGGGGTTCCGACCGGGGCGAAGATGCCGTAGTAGGGCATGTCTTCAAAGCCCTTGAGGCCCAGTTCGGCAAACGTCGGCACATCGGGCAGGGTCGCCTGCCGGGCACCACCGAGCACCGCCACGACACGGATTTTTCCGGCCTTGTGGTTCTCGATAAAGTCGGGCACCGAACCGGTACCTGCCGCAACCTGGTTACCCAGCATGTCGGCCATCATGGGGGCACTGCCACGGTAGGGTACGGCCTGCAGGTCCAGGCCATATTTCTTGCCAATCACACCGACCAGAAACTCGGGTGTGGAGGCCGGGGCAGGAACACCGACGGTACCCTTGCCGCCTCCATTGGCCTTGACCCAGGCCACGTACTCACTGACCGACTTGGCAGGCGTGCCACCCGACACTGCCAACGCATTCACGAACGAGGCAAAGCCAGCCACCGGCACAAAGTCCTTGGCGGGATCGAAGCCCGGGTTCTTGACCACCTGCGGCAGGATCGAAATGGTGTGGTCATGGGTCAGAAACAGCGTCATGCCATCGGGGGCTGCCGCCTTGAGCGCCTGGGCTGCCAGCTGGCCACCGGCACCTGCCTTGTTCTCCACCACCACCGGCATGCCGAGCTGGTC
>CAUJJV010000058.1 GCA_963205375.1 Pseudomonadota bacterium | reverse complement strand
CCTGTCCGTGGCCCTGCTGTTTGCCGTCACCCTCTGGCAGGGTGAACCCATCGACCGCGCCACCCTGCTGCTGTCCATGCTGGTGCTGCTGCTCACCTTTCCGGGCAAAAACCTCTTCCACCAGCGCCCGCTGGACGTGCTGACCTCCGTGGCGGCCGCCTGGGCGTTGACCACCACCATCCTGCTGGCCTGCGGAGCGGCCACCCGCAGCTTCAAGTTCTTCGACACCGACGTGCTGCTCTGGTGGGCCGCCCTCACCCCGGTGGCGCACTACGCTGCAGCCCTGGCCGGCGGTGCCTTGCTGCGAATGCAGGCCGCCGACACCCATGCCCGCCGCACCGCACTGGTGGTGGGCGCCGGCCCGCTGGGCCACAAGGTGGCGCAGATGCTCAAGGGCCGCAAGGCCTTCGGCCACGACTTTGTCGGCTACCTGGAAGACCGCGAACCCCACCGCTGCCCGGAGGTCACCCACCGCCACCTGCTCGGCCGCCTCGACGACCTGCCCCGCCTGATCACCGAACGCGGCATCAAGGACGTCTACGTCACCCTGCCGCTCAGCCAGCAGCCGCGCATCCTGCGCCTGATGGGCCAGCTGCAGGACAGCGCGGCCACCGTGTACTTCGTGCCGGACGTCTTCGGCGTCAACATCATCCAGGGCCGCATGCACAACATGGACGGCGTGCCCGTGGTGGGCCTGCTGGAAAGCCCCTTCATCGGCGTCAACGGCCTGGTCAAACGCACCAGCGACTTCATCCTGGCCGCCCTCATCCTGCTGCTCATCGCTCCGCTGCTGGCCGTCATCGCCATCGGCGTCAAGGCCACCTCTCCCGGCCCGGCCATCTTCAAACAGCGCCGCCACGGCCTGGACGGCGAGGAGATCACCGTCTACAAGTTCCGCTCCATGACCACCATGGACAACGGCCCGGTCATGCAACAGGCCCGCAAAAACGACCCGCGCATCACCCCCTTCGGCGCCTTCCTGCGCCGCAGCTCGCTGGACGAACTGCCCCAGTTCCTCAACGTGCTGCAGGGCCGCATGAGCATCGTCGGCCCGCGCCCCCACGCAGTGGCCCACAACGAGCAGTACCGCCAGCTCATCAAGTCCTACATGGTGCGTCACAAGGTGCGCCCGGGCATCACCGGCTGGGCCCAGGTCAACGGCTGCCGCGGTGAAACCGACACCCTCGACAAGATGGCCAAGCGCATCGAATACGACCTGGAATACCTGCGCAACTGGTCCCTGCTGCTGGACCTCAAGATCATCGCCCGCACGGCGGGGGTGACCTGGTTTGACAAGAAGGCGTATTGAGGCGGCGCTGAACTGCCGCCCCTTCCATCCCTGATCGCTCAGGTCCAGAAACGGCCCGGTGGCAGCCATGCCCCGGGCCGTGTTCATTGGTGGACGTCGCCGTTGCGGGTTGTCGGACACCTGTCGCAACAGCACATCAGAACGATGCAAGAACCGACCGGATCCCTGCAAATGGGGTGTGTACGGCTCGTTTCTTTGCTCTCAAAGTAGCGAAGTCGCGAACCCGGATTTTCCGGAGGTCGCGCATCCAACTCCAGAAACAACCGACCCATCAGGAGCAGATCTTGGTCACGACTTCTTCCCGTATCTCACCCCTTCTCCGGTCGCTGGCGACCAGCAGCCTGCTGGTCGCTGGTGCGTTGGCCAGTGCCTCGGCGCAAGCGGCGATCACCTTCGACTTCACCTATTCCGCCTCTGCAACCGACGCGTTCAACGACGCGACCTACGGCAGCGCCCGCCGAACTGCGCTGGAAACCGCCGGGACGCTGTACTCCAACATGTTTGCGAGTCACTTCTCCGATACAGGAACAGTGACCATCGCGGTGACCGGAACCAACAACAGCAGCGGCGCACTTGCTTCAGCTGGCAGCTACTACTACTCAGATGGGTCAACCGGCTTCAAGCTCGAAGACGCCGTTCGAAATCAGTTGCAGGGAACTGGCAGCTACAGCGCGCCTCAGGGACTTCTCACCTACCACTTTGGCTACAACTGGGAGCTTGATCCGAACGCGACGCCTTCCAACAGCGAGTTTGACTTCTATGCGGTGGCGTTTCACGAGCTGACGCATGCGGTTGGCTTCACGTCGACACTCAAGTCAAACGGTCTTGGCCTATTCAATGACAACCGTTGGGGCACGTTTGCACAGTTCGTGACCGACCAAGCTGGCACCAAAGTCATTGATCCCAACACCTTCACTCTCAACACGGCCGTCTGGAACGCCGCGAGTGTCGGGGGAACCGGTACGGGCCTGTTCTTTGATGGTGCAAATGCTGTGGCAGCCAACGGTGGCAACCTTGTACCCCTGTACTCACCCACCACGTGGGAGTCAGGCAGCAGCTCTTCTCACGTGGATGAATTGGCCCCTTTCAACGGCATGATGATGTCGTATTCCACCGGCACGGGACTGGGCGTGCGTGACTTCAGTGAAGTCGAAGTTGGTATGCTGCAAGATCTGGGCTACACCGCTGCAGTCCCGGAGCCTGAGACATACGCGATGCTGATGGCCGGTCTGGGCGTGGTTGGATTCATGCGTCGGCGGCGCAAAGACTGAGTGGTACGCTGAGTGGCAATGACTTTGCCTGCTGGATTCACCGACAGGCATGGTCATTGGTCGAGAGGGCTCAACCGGATGTGTCCAGGGCCAGCCCACCGTTGACACATACTTTGGCCAAAGGACGACATGCCGCAATGGATTCGATGGACTCTCTTGACCTGTTTGTCTGGAGCTCTGACCCTGCTTGCGACAAACACCATGGCAGCTGATCAGGCTTCCACTGCTGTGGTGCGCGACTTTGCTGCAGCCAATGCTCCAAACAACTTCCGTTTGAGCGAAGCATCGGTTCAGCTGACCAGAAGTCAATCGAAGTTCAGCAAGCTGCCGCACTCAATCACATTGAGTCTGGAAGGTGGAAGAAGAATTGAAGCAGGGGAAAGTTACGTTACGGAGCCTCTCGCGCCAAGGGATCTGCTGGCTGCAATCAACACCCTGTATCAGTCCAGGTTCTTTGAACTGCCCGATGACATGACGGTTCTGTTTGGCGTTGGTATGGACGGCCATGGGGTGGTCAGACAGAGGGCATTGGAAATGTCCGATGCATCGTGGACGAAGGTGTGCCTTCGGATCGGCCAGAGACAAAAGTGCGTTCGCTTTTCCAGCCACGGCCCTCTTGAACTGCTTCGTTGGGCAGACACTCTGTTTGATTCTGCAGTCGGAAAGCCCTGACCCCCCTCACGGCACCACCACCTCCACCCCCGGGTGCCGCTGCCGCAGCAGCATCGCCAGCGCCTGCTTGGCGCGCTCATCCCCGTGCACCAGCCGCACCTGCCGCGGCTTGCGGCGCATGCGGTCGATGAAGTTCAGCAGATCCTTCTGGTCGGCGTGGGCCGAGTAGCCCTCCAGCGTGTGCACCGCCGCGCGGATGGTGATGCGCTGGCCGTCCAGGTCCACATAACCCCCTTTGGGCCCGTAGGTCTGGATTGCCCGGCCCGGCGTGCCAGCGGCCTGGTAGCCGCAGAACAGCACGTCATGCCGCGCATCGCCCAGCATGGCCTTCAGGTAGTTGACGATGCGCCCGCCGCTGCACATGCCGCTGGCGGCGATGACGATGGCCGGGCGGCCGGTGCGCGCCAGCCCCTCCACCAGCCGCAGGTGCGTGGCGTGATCGTCGATGGTGGTGAGCTGCTCGAAGTCCAGCGGGTGCCGGCCGCGGGTCACCTTGCTGCGCGCTTCCGCATCCCAGTGGCGCCTGAGCTGGCTGTAGCCCGCGGTGAAGTCCGCCGCCAGGGGAGAGTCCACCACCACATCCACCTCGCCCCAGTTCAGGCCCTTGGCCGCCGGCTTCTCGCGGTTGCGGTGGATGATCTCCTCCAGCTCGTAGAGCAGCTCCTGCGTGCGCCCGATGCTGAAGGCCGGCACCAGCACCGTGCCCCCGTTGCCGAAGGCGTGCTCGCACAGCTTCTGCAGCCGCTGCCGGCGGGTGCGGCGGCTGTCGTGCACCCGGTCGCCATAGGTGCTCTCCATCACCACCACATCCGCCCCCAGCGGCGGTGTCGGCGCCGGCAGCAGCGGGGTGTAGGGCGCGCCCAGGTCGCCGGAGAAAAGCACGCGCTCACTTTGCCCCACCGCCCCGCGGACGTCGAACTCCACATACGCCGACCCCAGGATGTGCCCCGCCGGCTGCAGCTTCACCCTCAGGCCGAGGGCCGGCCCGCCGTCGATCAGCGTCAGCCACTCCTTGTACGGCAGCGCCACCGTCTGCGCCCGCAGCTGCCCCAGCACCTTGGCGATCAGCGCGCTGTCGCGGGTGAAACCCACCTTCAGCGCATCCTCGATCACCAGCTGCAGCAGCTGCGCCGAAGCCTCCGAACAGATGATCGGCCCCTTGAACCCGGCGGCCAGCAGGTAGGGAATGCGCCCCACATGGTCGATGTGCACATGCGTGACCACCAGCGCACGGATGCGATCGATCGGGAAGCCGATCTCCGGCCGCCCCGCCGCTGCACCATCGGCCGACACCTCCGCGCCCTGGAACAGGCCACAGTCCACCAGCACCGACTGCCCGTTGGGCAGCGTCATCTGATGGCAGGAACCGGTGACGCCATCCACGGCGCCATGGTGGGTGATCGTGATCGTGGACATCGCGGGCGGCCTCCAGGCAACGGGAACAGAGGCCCTACTGTGCGCCCATCCGCCCTGGGGTCGATCCCCCCAAAGGATGGAAGCAGGCCCGCCATCGCG
>CAUJJV010000057.1 GCA_963205375.1 Pseudomonadota bacterium | reverse complement strand
GCCGCGGGCGCCATCGGCTGCAAAGCGGCGTGCAATGCTGCGGCCAATGCCGCTGGCGCCACCGGTGACGATGGCAACTTTGTTTCGGATATCCATGAATTGCTCCTGTTCGGGCCGCAAGTGTCGGATGTGTGGCTATTGCGGTCTGCCGCACAAGTGACACGCGACTCCGTATAATCCATGGTTTCCGAGGAGCGTTGCAGTTCACACCGTGTGAATGAGGCTCGGACCGAGTGGGGTTCTCCCACCGCATCAACGGCGCTCACCCACTGGTCTGTGCGGTGAGTTTTCATCTGGATTTCCCCGCAGGGCCGGTGGCTTTTCAAATTTATTTTTGGAGTAAGCCATGAGCGCATTGAAACCTGCAAGCACCACCGAAGACTATAAAATTGCCGACCTGAGCCTGGCCCAATGGGGCCGCAAGGAACTGGCGATTGCCGAGACCGAAATGCCTGGCCTGATGGCCATCCGTGAAGAGTTCGCCAAGGCCCAGCCTCTAAAGGGCGCGCGCATCACCGGCTCTCTGCACATGACCATCCAGACTGGCGTGCTGGTCGAGACCCTGCAAGCCCTGGGCGCAGATGTGCGTTGGGCATCGTGCAACATCTTCTCTACCCAAGACCACGCGGCCGCAGCGTTGGTGGCCAAGGGCACCCCCGTGTTTGCCTACAAGGGTGAAACCCTGGACGACTACTGGGACTACACCCACCGCATCTTTGAATTTGGCGGCAAGAAGGGCAGCGCGGCCGAAGGCCCCAACATGATCCTGGACGACGGCGGTGATGCCACGCTGCTGATGCACCTGGGCGCCCGCGCCGAAAAGGACATCAAGGTCCTGGCCAAGCCCGGCAGCGAAGAAGAAATCTGCCTGTTCAAGGCCATCAAGGCCAAACTCAAGGTCGATCCCACCTGGTACAGCCGCCGCCTCAAAAACATCATTGGCGTGACGGAAGAGACCACCACCGGCGTGATGCGCCTGGAAGAAATGTCCGCCAAGGGCACATTGGCTTTCCGCGCCATCAACGTGAACGACTCGGTGACCAAGAGCAAGTTTGACAACCTGTATGGCTGCCGCGAATCGCTGGTCGACGCCATCAAGCGCGCCACTGACGTGATGATCGCCGGCAAAGTGGCCGTGGTCGCTGGTTACGGTGACGTGGGCAAGGGCTCGGCCCAGGCACTGCGCGCCCTGAGCGCCCAGGTGTGGGTGACCGAGATTGATCCCATCAACGCCCTGCAGGCTGCTATGGAAGGCTACAAGGTCGTCACCATGGAATACGCCGCTGACAAGGCCGACATTTTCGTGACCGCCACCGGCAACAAGAACGTCATCACCTACAAGCACATGGAGGCCATGAAAGACCAGGCCATCGTTTGCAACATCGGTCACTTTGACAACGAAATCGACGTTGCCTCCCTGGAAAAGCTGAAGTGGGAAGAAATCAAGCCCCAGGTGGACCACGTGATCTTCCCGGCCAAGGGCAAGAAGCCTTCCAAGCGCATCATCCTGCTGGCCAAGGGCCGTCTGGTGAACCTGGGTTGCGGCACCGGCCACCCCAGCTTTGTGATGTCTTCGAGCTTTGCGAACCAGACGATCGCCCAGATCGAACTGTTCACCAAGCCCAAGGAATACAAGAACGGCAAGGTCTATGTGCTGCCGAAGCACCTGGACGAAAAAGTGGCACGCCTGCACCTGACGAAGGTTGGCGCCATGCTGTCCGAGCTGTCTGATGAGCAGGCTGCCTACCTTGGCGTCAGCAAGTCCGGCCCGTACAAAAAAGACACTTACCGCTACTAAGCCAAGGCCTGCATGCGTATTGACCAACTGCTGGTCCAGCGTGGGCTGGCCAGTACCCGCTCTCAGGCCCAGCGCCTGATTGCGGATGGCGTGGAGTGGCTGAACCTGGACACCTGGAAACGCGTGGCCAAGAACGGCGACGAGGTGCCCGAATCGGCCGACATCCGTCTGCTGGACGACTCCGAGGCGCGCTATGTGTCCCGCGGTGGTCTGAAGCTGGAGGCAGCACTCAAAACCGTGGGCCTGTCGGTGGCAGGGCTGCGCTGTCTGGACGTGGGGCAGAGCACCGGTGGCTTCACCGACTGCCTGCTCAAGTCTGGCGCGCTGTCCGTGGTCGGTGTGGATGTGGGCAGCGCCCAGTTGCACCCCAGTCTGCGTCAGGACCCGCGCGTGCTGTGCGTCGAAGGCGTCAATGCCCGTATGCTAAGTGCTACTGATTTGATAGCTGCTTACGCAAAGAGCACGGGGGCTGAGGGCCATTTTGATGTGGAAGATGCGTCTTCCGACGACTGGGACGAAGACCTGGACGATGAGGATGCTGCTGAGGCGGACGACGCACCCGAAGCGGTGGAGTTGCCTGCGGAGTTTGCCCCCCCGTTTGATGTGCTGGTGGCGGACTTGTCCTTCATCTCGCAGACACTGGTGCTGCCGGCTGCGGTGCCCTTGCTGAAGGAGGGCGGCACGCTGCTGACCCTGGTCAAGCCGCAGTTCGAGTTGCAGCCCGGCCAGGTGGGCAAGGGCGGCATCGTCAAGGACCCCGAGATGTATCCCATCGTGGAGCAGCGCTTGCGTGATACCTGCGCGGAGCTGGGTTTGAAGGTGACCCACTGGTTCGATTCGCCGATTGCTGGTGGCGATGGCAACCGCGAGTTTTTTATCTGTGCCCGAAAGACCGGGACCAAGCAAGTCTGAGAGGGGCTTTTCCCATGCAGAGCAACGACAAATTCCCCGTCAGTCTGGAATTTTTTCCGCCCAAGACGCCCGAAGGCGCCGAGAAGCTGCGCGTGGCGCGCCAGAAGCTGTATGCACTCCAGCCCGAGTTTTGCTCGGTGACTTTTGGGGCCGGTGGTTCGACCCAGGAAGGCACGTTCAACACCGTGCGCGACATCCTTGCCGAGGGCGTCAGCGCGGCTTCGCACTTTTCCTGCGTGGGCGCTACCAAAGAGACGGTGCGTGCCCAGCTGGCCACCCTCAAGGCCATGGGCGTAAAGCGTCTTGTGGCCTTGCGGGGTGATTTGCCCAGCGGCTACGGTGCCGGCGGCGAGTTCCAGTACGCCAGCGATCTGGTGGCGTTTATCCGTGCCGAGACGGGCAATGACTTCCACATTGAAGTGGCGGCCTACCCCGAAGTGCATCCGCAAGCCAAGTCACCCGCCAGCGACCTGCAGGCGTTTGCCACCAAGGTCAAGGCAGGTGCGGATTCGGCCATCACCCAGTACTTTTACAACGCGGATGCGTACTTCCGCTTCCAGGACGAGGTGGATGCGCTGGGTATCACGGTGCCGGTCGTGCCCGGCATCATGCCCATCACCAGCTCGACGCAACTCATGCGTTTTTCCGACGCCTGTGGGGCCGAGATTCCGCGCTGGATCCGTCTGCGTCTGCAGAGCTTTGGTGACGATACCGCGTCCATCAAGGCGTTTGGCCTG
>CAUJJV010000056.1 GCA_963205375.1 Pseudomonadota bacterium | reverse complement strand
GTTTTTCGAATGGCACAACCAGATCGGTTGGACTAAACAGTTGAGAAGACATTGCAATACTCCAGAGTTTAAAAACCGGCGCGCGCATCGCTCGAAATGCGCTAAATTACGAACATTGTAGGGGCGCCACCACGGCGGCGCATACTCCATTTCCCGTCCGCGCTTGCAGGACACTGACGACCCCAACGACTTCACCAGCATGCCCCAACGCACCGTATTTTTTGTGTCTGACGGCACCGGCATCACCGCCGAGACCTTTGGCAACGCCATCCTGGCCCAGTTTGAAGCGAAAACCCGCATGGTGCGCCTGCCCTTCGTGGACACCGTGGACAAGGCCCACCAGGTAGTCCGGCAGATCAACCACGCTGCCGAGCTGGACGGAAGCCGCCCCATTGTGTTTACCACCCTGGTCAACATGGAAGTGCTCGAAGTCATACAGGGGAGCTGCAACGGCATGCTGCTGGACATGTTTGGCATGTTTGTGCATCCCCTGGAACAGGAACTGCAGATCAAGTCCAACCACCGCATTGGCCGATTCAGTGACGCCAGCAAGAGTAAGGAATACCAGAACCGTATCGAGGCCATCAATTTTTCGCTGGCCCACGACGACGGCCAGTCCAATCGGGATCTGGAGCAGTCCGACGTCATTCTCGTAGGCGTCAGCCGCAGCGGCAAGACACCCACCTCGCTGTACCTGGCCATGCAGTACGGCCTGAAGGCCTCCAACTACCCTCTGATTCCTGAAGACTTTGACCGCCGCCAGTTGCCCCCCGCACTGGTGCCCCACAAGGCCAAGATTTTTGGTCTGACCATCCAGCCCGAGCGCCTCTCCGAGATCCGCAACGAACGGCGCCCCCATTCCAAATACGCATCGCTGGAAAACTGCCGCAATGAAGTGGCCGAAGCCGAAGCCATGATGCGCCGCACCGGCATCCGCTGGCTGTCGACCACGACCAAGTCCATCGAAGAAATTGCCACCACCATCCTGCAGGAAATTCACCCGGGACGGCTGGAGTACTAATTAGCTGTTAATTTGATAGCTATATACGCAGCATCCACGGGCGCCAGAGGCTAATTTCTTCATTTATTTCGTCGGGAGCGGCCCGGTTAACCGACGATGATCCAGTGGTTGTCCAGCGCCATGGCACCCGGCCACGCCAGAAAAACGGGCGCCATGCGCGGGTGCCAGCGCCCCACGCCGCGGGCCGAGCCCAGCAATACACCGGTCGACTCCTGCGACAGCGCCCACGGCGCCAAAGCGCCCACATCGCGCAGCAGAGCCACGTTGACCATGGCTTCGGGTTCAGCAGGGCTCCACTTCAAGGCCGCATTCACGCGCAGACAGCTCAGCACAAATCCGCCATCGGGACCTGCCACGATGTCGCCTGCGTAGCCGCCGCCCGCCGGTGACAGGGAGGGCGTCCGCAATGTCTCACCATCCCACAGCGCCAACACAGGCGAGTTGCGGCGCTGGTTGACATCGTCATGCTCGTTTTGCAGGGCGATGCCCAGCAGTGCCGTTCCGGCCAGGCCCGTGGCCGCACCCTGCGGCTGGCTCCAGGCCATGTGGCGAATACCCAGACGGGAATCCTTCAGCCGCCATTGCCCCAGGCGCTGGCCGGTTTTCGGGTCCAGCCGGACCAGCGAGGAATCCATCAAGTGCAGATCCCGCTTTTTGTCGCCCTCGGCGCGCAGCAGCCCGCCATTGGCCACCATCAAAGCACCCGAAGCATCCAGCAGCAGCTGGTGCGGCCCAATACCAAAAGTGGGCCATTGGGCCACCTTGCGCAGGCTCACGGGATCCCGCACGGACACCCAACCCTGGCCTGAATGGGGGTGGGTCTCGGCGGTGTACAGCCATTGCCCGTCCACACTGGCGCACACATGGCCATCCAGCGTGCGGCCTTCGGCTTCACTGTCCATGCGCAGCCACTGGACAGCATGGCCTTGCGCATCGCAGCGCACCATCCAGCTGCCTGGCCGGCTTGCCACCGCGACAAAACCACCATCCGCAACTCCCAGCAGTCCGTGCGCACGGCTCGGCACTGCCAGTGCCGCTTGGACTTGAACCTGCGCGGCATCCCAATCAGCGCGCAGCAGGCCGACAAAGTCTTTCGCTTCTGCGCCTTCCTGTGCTTGGCGCCATGCAGCGGCGAGGGTTACTCCGTTGAAGTTGTTAACGGTCTCGGGTGGCAAGCTGCGCTGCGCAAGAACCGTTTGCGAAAAACAGGCACCAGCCACCAGCGCGGCACTGGTCCACAAAAAATCACGTTTATCCATGTTGATCCTGAAAACACCGTTACTCTGAAACCTGCGCAAGCCCACGCTCCAGCGAAGATGCGCTGGGGTTCTCGACAAACACACAACGTTTGCCCGTACGCTTGCAAAAGTCCTTGACGCGCCAATAGGCGTTGTGGCTGATACAGCCAGTCTGGCAAATCACCAAATCGGCGGCGGCCAGGTTGGCGTCCAGCACGGAGGCGCTGTCTTCGATTCCCCCATCGTGGTGGGAAAACCGACCACCGACACGCTCCACCACATCACGGTAGTTGGAGATATTGCCACTGCGCCCCCCCACGCACAGCACCACTTTCTCGTGCAGATGCATCACCACAGGGTGTACGTCCTGAAGTTCCGCTGCTTCTGCCACAGGCCACTCCAGACCAGAGCGCTCGACCGCCGCCCGCTCTGCAGTGGCCAGCTTGCGCCGCAGTTCGGCGTTCTGTGCCTCCAGCTCCTGTTGACGCTGGGTCAGCTGATCCACCCGCTTTTGCAGGCGCTGCCGGTCTTCCAGTTGGGGAACGGAGACCTGCAGTGCTTCCAAATCCTGGGTCAGGTAGGCGATGCGCGTGTCCTTGGCAATGGCCTCCGTACGCACCTGCACCAACTCGCCATTCAGACGGTCAATATCGGCCGTCTTCTGGGCCATGACGCGGGTGATGCGCTCCTGCACCTTGCCCAACTCGCGCCCCAGTACCGCGTTTTCTTCAGCCAGCGCGTTGAAGCGGGCAATTTCCAGGCGTACACCCGCCCCGGCCTGGTGCTGGAACATGTGCAGGTCCTGGCACATGGCCTCCTGCAACGGTCCGTCACACCGCGGATGCGACAGTGCCGCCCAGAAGGCGCCCGCTACATCGCCCGCCTTCACATACTTGATCCACAACTCCGCCACAGCCAATGAACTTTTGGCCACCCTGAATACCTGCACTTCACGCGCATACCGGGCCTCCAGTTCCGCCTGCATCAACTCGGAGAGCTTGCAGCGGCGTGCACACTCCGAAACAGCACCTGCGTGCACCTCGTAGTCATTGGCCACGACGCCCCCACCCAGCGCCTTGTTGACCAGGCGCCGCAATGTGTCCATCGGCAGGCTGACGCCAATCAGGGGACAGTGGCACACATGTTCGAGTTCCCACAACCGCCGGCGCCGTGAGCCCGAACGGAGCGGTGCCACATGGTCGTGGTGGCAGTGGATCTCCGGGGTCTGCCATTTTCTGCGCGTGGCATGCTCTCCGGGCGCTATATTATTCATAGCTGCTTGCGCAGTATTTGTAAGGGCTAGAGGCATATTTGACTCCTAATATGTTGATTCCACAGCATTCCCGGCAAGCGTTGACTGGGCGGCCAGACGCGTGCGCCATGCCAGCACCGGGCGCTTGCCGCTTCGACGCTGTGATTCGCCTTCGTGACCCTCGGGCTGCGGGGCGCAACAGGCGCACCATGTGCGGTAGCGGCCGTGTTTGCCAGCTGGAAGGGCGGACGGCTGGGCGTCGAGCAGGGCTTGCACGGCCGTACTCATTGCACGGCATCCGGGCTGCGATGCCAAAGGCTGCGCTCTGTGGCTGGCCCCTGGTTTTGCCAGCGCAGGCGCAGGTTCTGCAGCATGGCTTTAAACGCAGGCGACAGCACTGGGGCATCGGCCAGCGCACTCAAATTGGAAACAATCTTGGCCGCCATCAGTTCGCGGTGCGCACAGCAACTGGCCTGCACATGGCCCGTCATCAACGCCAGTGTGCCGGCCAGCAGGGCCTCGGCACTGGGCATGGTGTACTCCTCGTTGTGGTGTGGCGCCGGGGTGCTATGCATGTTCTCTCCTTGGTTCTTTCTGGTACTGAACTTGAATGCGTACGCAGATCAGTATATGCGAATCATTCTCATTTGCAAAAACATTCTATTGGCAGGGATTTTTATTTGAGAGCGGCATCCACCCAGGCACTTCCTGGCGTGGGCGCCCTGGCCTGCGGTGGCAATCGCGTGGTGGCGGGCGCAGACCGTGCTGCCCATCTGTACGCCGCACCAGATGCATCACCGGCCATCCACGCACTGTCCACACCGTGGGACAACCACGCGGTGTTGCTTAAGGACGCAACGACCCGAATTGACCGGGCGTACGTGTCCGAAAGCACTCATTTATTGCAGGATTTTTTTGAATCACAATGCAAATGCGACTAACTCTCATTTAGAATACAAACATCGATGAATTGGGAGAACGTTCTTATGATCGTTTGCGTTTGCCACCGTGTTTCTGACCGTGAAATCACCCGCCACGCGCAAGAAGGCAAGAACTTTGATGACATCCAGTTTGAACTCGGCGTAGCCTCCCAATGCGGGCGCTGCGAAGAGTGCGCCAGAAATGTCATAGACCAGTGCCACGCCACCCAATGCGCAACCAGACCCGTATGGAGCCCGATCAACATGGGAATGTCCATGTAATTCATCGCCTTTTTTTTGCCCCTTGTTGGGAGTGATTCCCGTTTCCATTTTTTAATCGTTAGCAAGCCAAAGTCAGGAATCCGCAACCGCGGACCACTGCCATAGCCAGCCACGCCAATCCGCACACCCTGCGTTACTGCTATGACACACCTCCGATCCAAAGCGTCCGAATCATCCCGAACCACAGCCAGCCAATCTGGCAACCCGGCATTGCTACCCATTGGCGCCATGCTGCTCATGGGCTCATTCGGTGTGCACGCGCAAACCACCAACACAACCGACGTCAAGTCACTCACTCCCGTCACCATCGTTGAAAAAGCCGAAGAGTCCCAAGGCAAGGACAGTCTGCGCGCCACCACCACCACCATCGGCAAAGGCAAACAGGAGCTGCGCGACATTCCTCAGTCCATCACCGTGGTCACCGAGAAGCTGGTAGACGACCGCAATCTGGACACCCTGAAAGATGTGCTGCACAACACTGCGGGTGTCACATTCCTTGCTGCTGAAGGGGGGGAGGAAGACGTTCGCCTGCGTGGCTTCTCCCTGGCGGGAACTGGCGATATTTTTGTGGACGGCATGCGCGACCCGGCTTTTTATGACCGGGACACGTTTGCCAATGACCGTATCGAATTGCTGCGTGGCTCGGCGTCCATGCTGTTTGGGCGCGGGTCTACTGGCGGTGCTGTTAACCAGGTCACCAAGAAGCCCTATGCCATGGATTCGAGCGAGATCAGCACCACACTGGGCAGCTACAACTACCGCCGCGTGACCGGAGACTTCAACATCCATACTGGCGAAGATGCTGCACTCCGGATCAACGCCATGGCGACCAAGGCGGACAACAACGGTGCCGGCAGCAGCATAGACAAAAAAGGACTGGCCGCCGGGTACCGTTTTGGAATCGGCACCACCGACGAATTCTCGGTCGATCTCTACTCATTGAAAAACAACAATGGCATGAACTACGGCATGCCATGGATAAAACCCACATCCAGCGCAGCCACCTCAACTTCGACGCTGCTTCCCATCAACCCCAACCGCTACTACGGGATGGACAGTGACTACAACAAGAGTAGCGCCGACTCACTGGGACTGATCCACATTCACCGTTTTGCAGACAGCAGCGAACTCAAGACACAGGTTAAGCGCGGCACTTATGATCGCGATCAACGTGCAGGCACCGTTCGCCTGGCTACCGGCACCGGACTGGATAACTTTGGGGACAGCACCTCCATCACCCGCGGTACACAAATCAAGATGCAGGACCTGGACAACTTGATTGTTCAGTCGGACTACAGCCAGAAATTTGAGGCGCTGGGCATGAAGCACGAACTGCTGGCAGGCGTTGACCTGAGTAACGAGCGCAAACGTGTGTACTCTTACAGCCCGGGTGTGACCAACGCACAGTCAACGGCCTATCTCGCAGCCATCGGTCTGACCAAAGCGCCCACCTCAATTGGCGCAGTGGATGATGGCGCCAGCATCAATGAGTCGTCACGCCGACGCTTTCTGACAAGCGAATATGACTCCAGCGGCTACGGAGTCTATGCCCAGGACATGCTGCAGATTTCTCCACTGTGGAAGCTGCTGGGTGGTCTTCGCTACGACAACATGACAGGCAATTACTACACCCACAATTACACCTATTCGGGCAGTGGCGGGTACAGCGGGATCAATTACACAGGCATTTCGTCTTATCAGATGACCGTTGCGGGTTGGAGCCAACGTGTAGGGGCCCTGTTCCAGCCGAACGATCTTCAGTCGTATCACGTGTCACTTGGCAGTTCGTTCAATACTTCCGCGGATGCTTACTCGCTGTCATCCAGCAACACGAACACACCACCAGAGCAAAGCTACAACTTTGAGCTGGGAGCAAAACTGGACTCGGCTGACAAACGATTCACGAGCCGCTGGGCTGCGTTCTACTCCGTCAAGCTGAACGAACGCAACACCGACCCGCTTCAACCCGGCGTCACCGTTCTCTCCGGCCGCCGCCACGCCTCCGGCATGGAGCTGGACATCACCGGCCGGCTGAATCCGAAATGGGAAGTGTATGGTTCCTACATGTGGATGCCGGATGCGCTGATTGACGTAGGTGGCGATGGTGCAGAAGCAGCCGGAGCTCGCCCTTCGCTGACCCCCGTACACAGTGGCACGGTGTGGAGCACCTACCAGGTGAACTCACAATTGCGCCTGGGCGGTGGAGTCAACTTCCGCAGCGAGCAGACACCCAACCGCAACCCCGGCTTCTATGCGCCCGCCTATGCCACGCTCGATTTGATGGGCGAGTACGCCTTCAACGAGCGCTATGTACTCAAAGTCAACCTGAACAACGCGCTCGACAAACTGTATGCCGACGCCCTGTACTCCGGTCACTACATCCCCGGTGCCGGACGCAATCTGCAAGCCACGCTCAACATCAAGTTCTGAACATTTCCGGAAAGCTAGCCACCGCCATGCTCCTGCACCTGCCCCACATCCTGACACCCGAAGAAGTCCTCCAGGCCCAGACCCTGCTGGCCACCGCCCCCTGGGGCGATGGACGGGTAGGTGCGGGTGAGCAGGCCAAGCAGGTGAAAAACAACGAGCAACTGGACCACGATTGCGCCGAAGCACAGACGATACGGCAGATGGTGTTGCGCGGACTGGACCGCAACACCACGTTCTTTTCCGCTGCGCTGCCCAAGAAGGTGTTTCCTCCGCGCCTGAACCGCTATGGCGGCGACACCAACTTCTACGGCAACCACATCGATGGTTCTGTGCGCTACATGCCCGATGGAAGCGGACGGCTGCGTACCGATGTGTCGTGCACCGTGTTCCTCTCCAACCCCGAAGATTACGACGGCGGAGAACTGTGTATTGCCGACACGTTTGGCGAGCAAGCCGTCAAACTGCAGGCGGGTCACGCGGTGCTGTATCCCGGCACCAGCTTGCATCAGGTCAAGCCGGTGACCCGCGGCCACCGGCTGGCGTGCTTTTTCTGGGTCGAGAGCATGGTACGCAGCGATGGGCAGCGCCGCCTGCTGTACGAGCTGGACATGAATCTGCTGGGCCTGCGCCAGCGCCACGGCGACTCTGCGCAGACCACGGCCATGACGGGCGTGTACCACAACCTGCTGCGCATGTGGGCCGATACCTGAAGCCCCGCCGCACTTCTACACTATGGTTACTGCAACTGCCTCTCCGTCCCTACGCGCCATGCCTCGTCTGAACCGCAACTTCGCCATCGTCAGCAGCGTGCTGATACTGCACGTCCTGGTACTGTGGGCCATGCAGACCGGCCTGCTGCGCCGTATGGCGGAGGCCGTAGTCCCGGCCGAAATTCTGGTGGAAATCATGGCAGCGCCGACCGCAACGCCTGCTCCCGAACCTGCACCGCAACCCCAGCCCAAGGTACAGGCCAAAGCCCCGACGCCCCAACCGGTACAGCCCACGCCAACGCCTGCCGCCACACCGCAGCCCAGCCCGGCACCGCTGGCGATTGCGCCCTCGGCAGCCGCTCCGGCCGCCACCGCAGCTGCGCCTACCGCCGTGGCGGCGGCCCCTGCAGCCGCGAGCACCGGCACTGCTGTCAGCGCACCACCCGCACCGGCCAGAGTGGAGCTGCCTTCCAGCAGCGCCGACTACCTGAACAACCCCAAGCCACCCTACCCTGCCTTGAGCAAGCGTCTGGGCGAGCAAGGCAGGGTCATCGTGCGTGTCTGGATTGGTACCGATGGCATCGCATCGCAAGCTTCCGTCAAGCAGTCCAGCGGCTTTGACCGGCTGGACCAGGCCGCAGTGGCCACTGTTTTGAAATGGCGCTATGTACCGGGCAAGCGCGGTGGCGTGCCGGAAGCCATGTGGTTTGACGTACCCGTGAACTGGGTATTGCAGTAATTTTTTGAATCATTCTTAGTGGAGTAGTTATGGAATCGCAACTCGGACTCATCACCCTCTGGACCCAAGGGGACTGGGTCACCAAATCGGTGGCGCTGATCCTGCTGGGCATGTCGCTGTCCTCGTGGATCGTCATCCTCATCAAGGCGTTGGACATTCTCAAGTTCAAGTCCCTGGGTGCGCGCACCGAGACTTTCTGGCACAGCGAGGACTTTGCCGCAGGCATCAAGGCACTGGGACCACAGCAGGACAACCCCTTTGTGCAACTGGCCCAGGCCGGGCAGGAAGCCTCCGCCCACCACCGCAATGCGCAGACCCAGCTGCACGA
Source organism: Pseudomonadota bacterium (assembly GCA_963205375.1). Lineage (GTDB taxonomy): Bacteria > Pseudomonadota > Gammaproteobacteria > Burkholderiales > Burkholderiaceae_C > Allorhodoferax. The sequence continues at coordinate 4,845 of CAUJJV010000056.1, read as the reverse complement.
CGCGCTGGACATCAGCGACTGGATCAGCCGGTCCCTGCGCAACGCCATTGACGACAGCACAGCGCGCTTCCAGAGTGGCCTGGCCATCCTGGCCTCGGTCGGCTCCACAGCACCTTTCGTCGGCCTGTTCGGCACTGTCTGGGGCATCTACCACGCACTGATGGGTATTGGCGCTGCAGGCGCGGCCACCATCGACAAGGTGGCTGGCCCCATTGGCGAGGCGCTGATCATGACGGCGCTGGGTCTGGCGGTGGCCATTCCTGCCGTGCTGGGCTACAACGCGCTGGTGCGCGGCAACAAGTCCATCCTGACCAAACTGAACCGCTTTGCGCACGACCTGCATGCCTACTTTGTCACCGGGGCCCGCGTGGGCGACGCCTCGGGCAACGGCAAGGTCGTTGCGATCAAGAAAGCCTGAGGGACTACACCATGGCATTTGGAATGCAAGACCCAACGTCGGACGGTGACGGCGAAGTCATGAACGAAATCAACATGACGCCCCTGGTGGACGTCATGCTGGTGCTGCTGATCATCTTCATCATCACGGTGCCGGTGATGAAGCATGCAGTGAATGTGGAACTCCCCACCGCCACCAGCCAGCCCCAGAACACCAAGCCCGAAACACTGCAGCTCAGCGTGGACGCGCAGGGCGCGTATTTTCTGAACCAGTCCCGTGTGGCCGAGGGTGCGTTACCTCAGATACTGCAGGCAGAGGCGGCCAAATCGCCCCAGCCGGAACTGCATATCCGCGGCGACAAGGCCGTGCGCTACGAATTCGTGGCGCAGGCCATGGCCTCTGCACAGCAAGCCGGCCTGCGAAAAATCGGATTCATCACCGAACCCCAACGCTAGAGATACCCACTGTGCAAGCCGGACCATCCCAACCACCAGCACCACAGGGCCCGCCCCCTGCGGCCAGGGCCATGGTCGCGCCTGTCATCCTGCAATCCAGAGACCTGCTTGGGTCCCGCCAGGCGATCGATATCGAACACAACGGCCAGCGCTACCGCCTGCAGACCACCAAGGCCGGCAAGCTGATTCTGACCAAATAGCGTTGCCCTCCCCCAGGGTGGCCTGCGCCATTGATTTATTCAATCGATAGCTTAGGAACAACAAAACACCAATTCAATAGCCCAACCCTATACTTCACCCCAGTGCAGAAAATGAACCTCTGCCACTACTTTTAACCACCAAGGAGTTCTCATGTCCCTGATCAACACCCAAATCCAGCCATTCAAGAACGAAGCGTTCCATAACGGCAAATTCGTGACCGTGACCAACGAAACCCTGAAGGGCAAGTGGAACGTGTTCATTTTCATGCCTGCAGCTTTTACCTTCAACTGCCCCACCGAAGTGGAAGACGCAGCTGACAACTACGCTGAATTCCAGAAGGCCGGTGCCGAGGTCTACATCGTGACCACCGACACCCACTTCGCCCACAAGGTCTGGCATGAGACTTCCCCCGCTGTGGGCAAGGCCAAGTTCCCACTGATCGGCGACCCCACTCACGCCCTGACACGCGCTTTTGACGTGCATATCGACGAAGAAGGCCTGGCACTGCGCGGCACCTTCATCATCGATCCCTCCGGCACCATCAAGACCATGGAAGTGCACTCCAACGAAATCGCCCGTGACGTGAAAGAAACCGTGCGCAAGTTGAAGGCTGCCCAGTACACCGCCGCCCACCCCGGCCAGGTGTGCCCCGCCAAGTGGAACGAAGGCGCCAAGACGATTGCTCCATCCATCGACCTGGTTGGCAAGATCTAAATCACCGGCTCCCGTCGGTAGAGCGGCGCAGGCCGCTCACCAGCCGGACAGGGTCCTGCTGCATATGCAGCGGGCCGTCCGGCTTTTTTATGTCCGAATTGGGCTCTAGCCCCCGTGTAGTTTGCGCAAGTAGCTACTAAATACATAGCAAAAAGGAATCACCATGCTCGACGACACCCTCAAATCCCAACTCGGCGCCTACCTGGAGCGCGTCACGCTGCCGATCGAGATGGTGGCGTCCCTGGGCGATGATGACAACTCCGCGCAAATGCGCGACCTGCTGCAAACCATCCAGAGCCTGCGCGCCGACAAAATCACGGTGTCCTACGACGGCACCGACGCACGCAAGCCCTCGTTCAGTCTCAAGCGCGCTGGCACTGACACCAGCCTGCGGTTTGCCGGCCTGCCCCTGGGCCACGAATTCACCTCGCTGGTGCTGGCACTGCTGTGGACCGGCGGCCACCCGCCCAAGGTCGAGCAGGATGTGATTGACCAGATCAAGGCCCTGGATGGCGACTTCAACTTTGAGGTCTACATGTCCTTGACCTGCCACAACTGCCCGGACGTGGTGCAAGCCCTGAGCCTGATGGCCATCCTGAACCCCAAGGTCAAGACCACCGTGATCGAAGGCGGCGCCTTCCAGGACGAAGTGAACGCCCGCGAAATCATGGCCGTGCCCAGCGTCTACCTGAATGGCGCGCTCTTCGGCAATGGCCGCATGCTGGTCGAAGAAATCGTGGCCAAGCTCGACACTGGCGCAGCTAGCAGAGACGCCGCCAAACTGTCGGCTAAAGCCCCATACGACGTACTCATCATCGGCGGTGGCCCCGCAGGTGCTGCGGCTGCGGTGTACGCTGCCCGCAAGGGCATCCGCACCGGCGTGGCTGCAGAGCGCTTTGGCGGTCAGACCAACGACACCATGGCGATTGAGAATTACATCTCGGTGCTGGAAACAGATGGCCCCAAGTTTGCTGCGGCACTGGAAGCCCAAGTGCGCCACTACGGCGTGGACATCATGAACCTGCAACAAGCCAGCAAGCTCATCCCCGCCACCGAGCCGGGCGGCCTGGTTGAAATCCAGCTGGCCAATGGCGGATCCCTCAAGAGCAAAACCGTCATCCTGTCCACCGGCGCGCGCTGGCGCAATGTCAACGTGCCCGGCGAAGCCGAATACAAGAACAAGGGTGTGGCCTACTGCCCGCACTGCGACGGCCCTCTCTTCAAGGGTAAGGACGTGGCCGTGATCGGCGGTGGCAACTCCGGCATCGAAGCGGCGATCGACCTCGCCGGTGTAGTGTCGCACGTGACCGTGGTCGAGTTTGCCGACCAGCTCAAGGCCGACGCCGTGCTGGTGAACAAACTCAAGAGCCTGCCCAACGTGGTCGTCCACACCAACGCACAGACCACCGAAATCACCGGTGCGGACGGCAAGGTCAACGGCCTGAAGTACAAAGACCGCGCCACCGGCGAGGAACACCTGGTGAAACTGGAAGGCGTGTTCGTGCAGATCGGTCTGGTGCCCAATACCGAATGGCTCAAAGACACGGTGGAACTGAGCAAGTTCGGCGAAATCGTGGTGGACGCCAAAGGTCACACCAACGTGCCCGGCGTGTTTGCGGCGGGCGACTGCACCACGGTGCCCTACAAGCAGATCGTGATTGCGGCGGGCGACGGTGCTAAAGCCGCGCTCAGCGCCTTTGACCACCTGATCCGGCATTAAGCCGGTGCGAGGCAGGGCCCTAAGCGTTTTATGGCTCTAGCCCCCGTGGATATTGCGCAAGCAGCTATGATTTTGATAGTGCTAGCTTAGTGCGCGGGCATCAGGGTGTCGAGCGGACTGGCAGTGCCACCCGCCGCCACCTTGAGAACATGGGTGTAAATCATGGTGGTGGATACATCGCTGTGGCCCAACAGCTCTTGCACGGTGCGGATGTCGGTGCCAGCTTGGAGCAGGTGGGTGGCAAAGCTGTGGCGCAGAGTGTGCACGGAAACGGGTTTGTGTATCTCGGCCTGCGCCACTGCTCGTTTCAGGGCACGTTGAAGCCTTTGTTCATACAGGTGATGCCGACGCTCAATGCCGCTGCGAGGGTCCACCGACAAATTGGGCGACGCAAACACCCAATGCCAAGCCCAGGATTGCCCTGCTCGGGGGTACTTGGCATCGAGCGCATGCGGCATGTAGACCCCCGGACGCTGAGCCGCCCGATCTGCGGTCCACAACGCGCGTGCCGTGTTGAGTTGTTCGCGCAAGGGTTGCACTAAAGCCTGGGGCAACATGACCACGCGATCCTTGCCGCCCTTGCCGTCGCGAACAATGATCACGTGACGATCAAAATCAATGTCTTTAACACGTAGCGACAAGCCCTCCATGTGACGCATGCCCGTTCCATAGAGAAGCCGTGCCAGCAAACCTACTTCGCCCGTAGCCAATGCCAAAACCCGCTGCACTTCATCGCGGGTGAGCACGCTGGGAATGCGCTTGGACTGCGATGGCCTCCCAATCTCCTGCAGCCAAGGCAATTGCTGGCAGAGCACCTCCTTGTAGAGATACAGCAGCGCACTCAACGCTTGGCGGTGCGTGGAAGGCGCAACTTTCCGCTCATTGGCCAGCATGGTCAAAAAGGCTTCTACCTCCGCTTGCCCCATCTCTTTAGGGTGGCGCAGCCCGCTGAACCGGATGAACCAACGCACCCAGAACAGATAAGTCTGCTCGGTGCGCAAGCTGTAGTGCATGTAGCGCAAGCGCTCACGCATCTGATCCAGCAAGCGCGTTGCCTTCAGTGGTGGATGCTGCGGAGTGGCGGCTTTGGGGAACTTGACAATACTGTTCATACGTACAGTATTCCAAAAATCACCAGTCAAATCAAGCCTTGGCGGAAAGAAGGCCAAAGTTGTTCATCAGCACGCGAAGTTGTTCACAAGCAGCTTTGCAGGGTTTGCCGCGATTTTTGTAAACTGCAAAGTACATATGACAATGAAGAATCGGATATAAATCAAGCACTTAGAAAACCGAAGGGAGGGAATCATGGGTCCATGTGACTTTGTTCATAAGACGTGTTTCACTTCCATAACACGTTA